>JAYVYA010000117.1:0-8420 GCA_043784745.1 Hyphomicrobiales bacterium | reverse complement strand
ACGGGCCCGCCAGCAGATATTGCGGCAGGTTCGAGCCAATGGCAAAAACCGCGATCAACAGCGCATATTTCGCCAGCCCCTCGCGCATTTCCATCTGGCGCCCGAGGTCCCACAGCCAGAACATGTTGAACACCAGATGCGACAGGCCAAAATGCACAAACACCGGTGTCAGCAGCCGCCAGACCTCGCCGTGCAAAATACTGCCAAACAGCCCCGGAATGCGCGGATCACTGATCAAAACCTTGACCAGAGCCAGTTGGTCGTCGCCAAACCGCGTCATCACAGCCACCAGCACGCTGAAGGCAATCAGCGCAATGGTGAGCTTGAACCTGTTCCAGTCTTGCATGCGCTGCTACCCCCCAATTTGCGGCTTGGGCTCCATGGCAGGCGCAGGGTCCCGATACAGAAATCCCGGCATGAACCCGCATGCCGGGACCCGGTTTCAGCAGGCAGACCCGGCGGCCCTATTCAAGCGCCAGCGCGACAAACCGCACTTCGCCCAGGGGCGTTGCCACCAGCATCAGCGCGCTTTTCTTGCCGCCATCCTTCAATGCCTTGATCTTCTTGGCAATATCAGCGGGGGAAGACACAACGTCCTGATTGATTTCGACAATCACCTCGCCAGCCAGCACCCGCTTGTCGGCGGCAGCCGAATTGGCGTCGACACCGGTGACAACGACGCCCTTCACGCTGTCCTTGATCTTGTATTTCTTGCGGGCTTCCTCGGACAGGGCCGAGAATTCCATCCCCAGCACCTTCTGCACCACCGGCTTGGCCGGGTCACCCATGCCATTGTCGAGCGAGGCGAGCTTCTCGCCGTCTTCCAGACGGCCAAGGGTCACCGACAGCTTCACTTCCTTGCCAGCGCGCATGACGATGACCTCGACCGCTTTGCCCACCGCCGTGGCAGCGACCAGCTTGGGCAGATCACGCGAATCTTTCACATCCTTGCCATCAAACTTCAGGATCACATCGCCGGTCTTGATGCCGGAAGGCTCAGCCGGTCCGCCCGGCGTTACGCCAGCCACCAGCGCACCGCGCGCCGTGCCAAGGCCGAGGCTTTCTGCGATCGCATCGTCGACATTCTGGATGCGCACGCCGAGCCAGCCGCGCCGCGTCTCGCCAAAACTTTTCAATTGCTCAATGATCGGCATCACCGTGGCCGACGGAGTGGCAAAGCCAAGCCCGATGGAGCCGCCAGTGGGGGACAGAATCGCCGTGTTGATGCCAATTACCTCGCCCGCCATGTTGAACAAGGGCCCGCCGGAATTGCCCTTGTTGATCGAGGCGTCGGTCTGGATGTAATTGTCATAGGGGCCGGAATCGATATTGCGGTTGCGGGCCGAAACAATGCCCGCCGTCACTGTGCCGCCGAGGCCGAAGGGGTTGCCGACCGCCATCACCGGGTCACCCACCCGCATTTTCTCGCTTTCGCCAAACTTGACGGCTTTCAGCGCTTTCTCCGGCTTGATGCGCAGCACGGCGACATCCACCTTGGCGTCCTTGCCGATAATCTCGGCTTTCAACTTCGTGCCGTCTGTAAAGATCACCGTGATGTCATTGGCATCGGCAATGACATGGTTGTTGGTGATGACAATGGCGTTACCGGCTGTGCCGTCAATCACAAAACCCGAACCAAGCGAGCTCGACTTGCGGTTCAGCGGTGATTCGCCCTGCGGTGCGCCCTGGCCGGGCTTGCGCTTGAAAAACTCGTTAAACAGGTCCTCCATCGGCGTGCCCGGCGGCACATTCGGTGCTTCGGCGGTCACGTCCTTCCTGTCAGCCAGCTGGGTGGCCGAAATGTTAACGACAGCATCGCCGACCTGTTCGGCCAAATCCGCGAGGGATTCCAGCCCCTTGGCTTGTACTGCCGGCGCAAGGCCTGCTACAGGCGCAAGGCCGGAAAAGCCCAAAGCCAGCACAAGGGCCAGCGCAGTGCGCGGCGATGAATAACCCGGCTTGTATCCCATGGAAGCAACCTCTCCTCAATCGCCCGCAATGCACTTCGGGCAGTGCGTGACCTCAACCCCTAATTTGGGCGGAATGGCGACCAATTGGAAGGGGGCCGGGAAAATAAGGGGATGGTGGCCTCCAAAATATTTGGGTGAACACCTGCCGCACCTGCTGCGCGGCACGGTCAGCACAGGTGCACTGCTTGTGCCGTCAGAATTGCCGGGAACGGTGCCACGCCGCAAACGCCCTTGCCGACTCGCTTCGCAAAATACCTGCAAGTTCCCCTTTGCATCCCCAAAAATTCATGCCAGATTGTCAAAGCCCTAAGTCGCATATGTGATTAGGCACGGACGTTGCCCTTCACGGATGCTTCCTTTGGCCCTCGACAGCTGTGCCCCCGGCGCGGCGCTTGCGCGATGCTCATGAGGAGGATCAACATGTTCGAAGGGATGCGAATGCACCGGCGTCTGGCGCACTGGGCCCGCACCGGTTTTCTGGCGGGCCTTGCGCTCGCGGCCAGCGGGCTTTTGCCACTGGCCCCTGTGCCAGCCATGGCGCAGGCGCAACAGGCCCCGGCGCAGGTGCCGCAGCCTGTGATCGACGAGCCAACCCAGCCGCAGGCCAAGGCCGTGCTCGGCAAATTTGGCAGTTTTGTCCAGCATCCGCGCTATGGCGAGGTCTGGGTGCCCAGCGTAACGCCGCAGGGCTGGCATCCCTACCCGCCGTGCATGTGGGTGCGCACCAAGCAATACGGCTGGTATTTTGACGACAAGACCGAATGGGGGGCGATTGTCCACCATTATGGCCGCTGGGCCCATGATCCGCAAATGGGCTGGATCTGGGATCCGGGCAGCGAATTTTCGCCCGGCTGGGTCGTCTGGCGCACCAGCAAGGACTACATTGGCTGGGCACCGATGCTCCCGCCCCAGGATGTGCAGAGCATTTCCATTGCCACCTTCGACAATTCGGACCAGTGGCTGTTTATGGATGTCGGCAAATTTGGCAAGGCCTGCTCGGGCGACGTGCTGGTGCCGCCAGCCCAGATTGTGCCCATCCTCCAGAAAACCACCTATGTCACCGAGATCGAGTTCGTCGACGGCATCGTGATTTTCGTGCTGCCACCGTGGATCATCGGGGAATTTGTCGATATCGACATCAACTTCAATCCTTGGGAAATCTACTGGTTCACCCAGATCATCATGGACTGGAACTGGATCTGGCATCACACCACGATTTACAAGACCATCAAGGTCTGCACGCCAACGCTGCCGCGCGGCAGATAGCCGGAATGCCTGTTGTGCCGCCGCCGGTGGCACATGAAACTCAATCATTTTCAGGAGCCAATCATGTTCGCTCGAGGAAAGTTGGGCAGCACCCTGCGCAAGCTGGCGTGCGCCATACTGTTCGCGACGATGGCCCTGCCCGCCGCAACCCTCCTGCAACCGCAGGTGACGGGCACAGCCTTCGCGCAAGCCGGACCACCGCCGCAAATATCCGGCCAGGCGGGGCCCGAAGCGGTGCAGGACGATGTCCGCGCCACGCTGTCGCAATTCGGCAGCTTCGTCCAGGACCAGCTTTACGGCGAAGTCTGGATTCCCTCCGTCACCCCGCAGGGCTGGCACCCCTATGAAGCCTGCCATTGGGTCAACACCCAGAAATACGGCTGGTATTATGACGATGACACCCCCTGGGGTGCCATCATCCACCATTATGGCCGCTGGATGCATACCGACCAGATCGGCTGGTTCTGGGTGCCCGGCAATGAATTTTCGCCCGGCTGGGTCGTCTGGCGCACCAGCCCGGAATGGATTGGCTGGGCTCCCATGCTGCCCGATGAAGCGATCAAGCGGATTTCCGCCGATGAATTCAACAATGGCGGCTTCTGGACCTTCATGAAGGTACAGAACTTCAATTCCGGCTGCACCGGCTCGTCCGTGGCTCCGGCCCAGCGCATTCCCGTGCTGCTGCAGGAAACCCAGTATGTCACCGAGCTGGAATATGTCGAAGGCATCGCCATCATCGTGCTCCCGCCCTACATCTGGGGTGAGTATGTTGAGATTGATATCAGTTTCGACCCGTGGCCGATCTGGTTCTACACCCAGATTGTGCTGGACTGGACCTGGGTGTGGAATACAATTGATGTCGTCGTGACTTATGTCTACGTCGATTGCAATCCGCCGCCACCCCCTCCGCCTCCGCCCCCGCCGCTGATTCCCGGCAAACCCCCGGCACCGCCGCTGCCCCCGCCACCCCCGCCGCTGTGCTCCAATGGCGAGCCGCGCCTGGCCGATGGCCTGTGCCCCGTCCATGTCAGGCCGTGCCCGGATGGTTCCCTGCCGGACGCCAACTTCCGCTGCCTGCCACCGCCGATGTATTGCCCGCTGGGCACGCATCCCACGTCGCTTGGCTGCATCAATGATCCGCGTCCCTGCCCCGATGGCACCATGCCCGGCCCGTCCGGCCTGTGCTACCTGCCCCCGCCCCGCTGCCCCCCCGGTGAACATCTTTCCGGCCAGGGCTGCGTGCCCAATACGCCGCCCTGCCCCCCCGGCACCATGCTGGGGCCGGTGCCAGGCGTGTGCATTCCCTACCCCAACCCGACCTGCCCGCCCGGCGTCTATTGCAGACAGTGCCCGGACGGATCGACGGCTGGCCCCAATGGCTGCCCCAAGCCGCCCGTGCAATGCCCGCCCGGCACAATATCACGCAACAATGAATGCGTGCCGGTCAATACACCCATCTGCCCGCCCGGCATGGTGCCAAGCTCGGCGGGCTGCATCAACGTCACGCCTCAATGCCCGCCCGGCACGGTACGCGGTCCGAATGGCTGCACAAACCCGGCACCAGCCTGCCCGCCGGGATCCATTATGACCTCTCTGGGCTGCAAGCAAACAGGTGGCCCGCTGCCTGTCTGCCCGCCCGGCCAGGTCATGACCAATTCGGGCTGCCATGCCCCGATTGGCGCCTGCCCGGTCGGCCAGATCATGGGGCTGCGCGGGTGCGTGCCGGTGTTCACCCCGACACCAGTGCCGACACTGCCGCTGCCGGTGCCGAAGCCAACCTTCCCCGGAAAGCCGCCAATCTTTGGCAATCCTGGCGTTGGCATTGGCAACTTGCCGCCCGGAGGCATCACTGCCAATCCGAACGGTCCGCCCCGGTTCCCCGGTGCTGGCACCCTGTCGCCGGTTAACCCAAGGCCGTCCAACTTGGGCAACATCCCGTCGGGACCTGTGTTCACACCGCAAAAATTCCCGGTGCTGAACCTGCCACCCAGACCCGCCAACAAACCGCCCTTCGTGCTGGCACCGGGCGGTGGCGGCAATAATCTGGGGTCCAACAACCCCAAACCCGTCGGCGCAGCACCCTTCCGCGCCCCGCCGCCCGCCATCTTCCACCCTATGCCAGCTTTTCAGGACGGCTCGCCGCTGATCCACTGATCCGCAGCTGGACCTGTTGACGCAAAACACAACCGGCGGCCCAAGGGCCGCCGGTTTGGTTTGGAGCGCGAACCTGAAGGTCCGCTCTCCCCCTCACTTCCCCGTCGGCGAGGCAAAATACCGGAAAAAATCCGATTTCGGGTTCAGCACCATGCGGGTGTCTCCACCCTTGAAACCAGCCTCATAGGCCTGCATCGAGCGGTAGAAGGCGAAGAAATCCGTATCCTTGCCATAGGCATCGGCAAAAATCTTGTTGCGGGTGGCGTCGCCCTCGCCGCGCACCGTGTCGGCCTGCTGCTGGGCGTTGGCCCGCAGCACCACCACATCACGGTCAGCCTTGGCCTTGATGATCTGGGCCTGCTCCGAACCTTTGGCACGGAATTCCGCCGCCTCGCGCTGGCGCTCCGACTGCATGCGCGAAAACACCTTTTCCGAGATTTCGCGCGGCAAATCGGCATGGCGGATCCGCACATCATTGACGATCACGCCGTTGCGCAGGGTTTCCGCATTGGCCTGGTCGCGGATTTTCAGCATCAGCTCGGCGCGGTTATCGCGCACAATCTGCTGCAGGCTCGCCTTGCCCAGCACCTGGCGCACCGCTGATTCCAGCACCGAGCGCAATTGCCCCTCGCCGCGCGGCACGGTTTGCAAGGTTTGGTAGAACAGCAGCGGATCGACAATATGGTAACGCGCAAACGCGTCCACTTCGATTTTCTGGTTGTCGGAGGCGATGACATCCTGCTTGGAAGATTCAAGGTCAAGAATGCGCTTGTCGATATAAACAACATTTTCAAGGAAGAACGGTGCCTTGAAATGCAGGCCCGGCGTGGTCACCAGGCCGCGGCCCGGCACCGGCTCGCCAAAGCGCAGAACCAAAGCCTGCTGCTTCTGGTCCACCGTGAACAGGCAAGAGCCGCCAACGACAACCACCGCAGCCAAAATGGCAATGGCCAGAAATCCGCCAAATCCGCTTTTCATTTCACCGCTCCCTTTTTGGTCAGCTGGTCAAGCGGGAGATAGGTCACCGGCCCGTTGCTGCCGCCGGTATCAAGGATAATCTTGTCCGCCCCGCCCATCACCCGCTCCATAGTCTCCAGATACATGCGCTGGCGTGTCACATCCGGTGCCAGCTTGTACTGCTCGTAAATCTGGTTGAAGCGTGCCGCCTGGCCCCGGGCTTCCGCCACCGTCTGCTCGCGGTAGCCTTCAGACGATTGCACGATCGCCGCCGCCTCGCCGCGCGCTTCGGGCACGACGCGGTTGGCATAGGCATCGGCCTCATTGCTGAGGCGCTGCAAATCCTGCTGCGCCGCCGTCACGTCCTTGAACGCGGCGATGACTTGCGGCGGCGGGCTGACATCGAGCAATTGCACTTGCAGGATTTTCACGCCCGCCTTGTAATCGCTCAGGATCGACTGAATGCGTTTGGGCGCATCGCGCTCGATGTCCTGCCGGTCAGAAGTCAGGATTTTCTGGATCTGACGCTGGCCGACAATCTCGCGCATCGCGCTTTCGGCCACGGCTTTCACCGTTTCGCGCTGGTTGACCAGGTTGAAGGCGAAATCTTCAGGGCGTTCGGGATCAATCTGCCAGATGACGCGGAATTTCACATCAGCGATGTTTTCATCGCCCGTCAGCATCAGGCTTTCTTCGGGCACCGGCGTCTGGCTGGTGCCGCGCGAAATCGCACCAATGTCAATCAGGTTGGTATTGGTCACGGGTAGATTTTCCACAAAGCCAACCGGATAGGGCCAATTGTAGTGGAGGCCCGAGGCGGTTTTGCCGGTGTAGCGGCCAAATACCGTGTTGACGCCCACTTCATTGGGGCCAACGGTGTAAATCCCGGTGAGGCCCCAGATAATGGCTCCGACAATCGCCAGCGCCAGCAGGCTGCCAGAACTCATGCCGCCGCCGGGAATCAATCGTCCGACGCGCTCCTGCACCCGGTTCATCAATTCTTCAAGGTCTGGCGGCGTATTGCTGTTATTTCCGCCCCCCTGTCCCCATGGCCCCTGGCCACTCGGCTTCCACGGCCCGCCGCCGCCACCATTCTGATTATTCCAGGGCATAAAAATCCTCGTCTCGTCTCGGGAAGGCGCGTCTGCTGCACGATGACAACGAACGGTATATAGGCGAGGCGGGCGGGCGGGGCAATGAGGGGGAGATTTTATGGGTTTCACAGGGCTTTGCCATTTTATGCCCGTTCAGGCGTAGATAACCCATGGATTCTGCGCGAAAACCAAGCCCGTCATCAAGATTGGCAGCCGCAAACTTGGGGTCGAGGGCTGTTGTGCATCCGCATGGAGGAATTACGGCAAAACTTGCGTCGGCACGCGCGGCTTGCCTTGCACTGGCTTGGCGGCGGGCTTGAGACGTCCGAACACGAAACCGGCTTCGCTGCTGCTGAGCGGGGGAGAGGGGGCGGTGTAGGCACTGCTAGCGCCATCGCCGCCCCGGCTTGGCGCGGTGGCACCCTTGCCCCAGCCAAATTCCACCCGGACATGGCCGGAGACGCGCACGCAGCTTTCTGACCCGGCAACCGCAACAAAACCCGGCCCATAGCTGGCGCAGGCAGCGGATTTGACAATGTTTGTGCCCCTGCCCACAGGCAATTCCCCGGCACTGGCTGCAACACACGTGCAACCGGCAACAAGGAGAAGGGAAATGGTCAATCGCATAGGGTCCATTGACGCCGGGATCGTGGCAACAAAGTGGTGGAAGTCTTGTTGTTAGGACAGTCTTTAGAGCACGATGCATTTTCTGTGTATCAGTCGCTGCTTCCCTTCTCCCCCTGCGTTCGAGGCTGGCGCGAAGCGCCGGATGAGGGGGTTGCCAAGCAGGCTGATTGTTTGATCCAAGATCATGATTCGCAATTCGCACTCTGCATCATGCGCTTCGCGCTACCCCTCATCCGGCCCAAGCGGGCCACCTTCTCCCGCAGGGGGAGAATCGAGACCATCACGCTCAACTGGACCGATGATGCCGGCTGCGATGCCTCCGGGCTCCGGCGGCTGGACGTTTGGCTCGTTG
>JAYVYA010000116.1:0-7854 GCA_043784745.1 Hyphomicrobiales bacterium | reverse complement strand
ATTGCAGGCAGGCGCGATGCCGCCGCACAGCTGGAGGATAACATGAACAATGGCTCGGCAACTGATATTGCAACGCCGGTGAAGGGGGACGCGCTGGCGTTCATTTGGCAACATGTTTCCCGGATCGGGAATTGCATGCTGGTGACGCAGGACGAGGGAAACTTGCGCGCTCGCCCAATGCGGGGACTGGCGCGGCCACAGGACAATGCAATCTGGTTCCTGACCTCCAGGTCTGCGCACAAGGACAATGAGATACGCAAGCATGACCGGGTGTGCATCACCTATTCCGACACCGGTTCAAACACCTACATTTCACTGTCCGGTGCCGTCGCAATGAGCGATGAAAAAGCCCAAATTCAGGCTTTGTGGAACCCCGGTGCCGAGGCCTATTTTCCGAAGGGTCCGACCGATCCGGATATTCTGCTGCTGAAATTCGTGCCCGCCTTTGGCGAATACTGGGACGCGCCCTCCAATCCGGTGGTCATTGCCATCCAGTTCATCAAGGCAAAGGTGACCGGCGAGAAAGTCAGTCTGGGCGAAAATTCCAGGACTGCGATGAGCTGAAGCGGGGGGGCTTGGAACCATCCGCTGGTTGCCACGTTGAATGGAAAGGCAAGCGCCGGGTGTTTGGCCCGGCTAGCTGCCACGATCCTGAACTGGAGGGAGCTGCAATGAACAACATTCTGGACAAGGCTGATTCAAGATTTCCCAAAACCGCCGCAACCGCGTCATCCGTTGTGGATGCCGCACAGTCAGCGTATGCCGACGTTTCCGATTCTGCATCGCATCTGAAGGACCGCGCCAAGGGCGTGGTGTCTGATCTGGCCGATGGGGCCCAGGCTGCAGCCGGGCGCGCCAAATCGGCGGTTGCGGATGTTTCCAGGGATGCACTGGCCAGCTTCAAGGATTCGGTTGAAGAGCACAAGACTGCCGGTGCTGACGCGGTCGCTGGCATGGCAAAGTCGGCGCGCGAGGCGGCGGACGGACTTGAGAAACAGTCTCCGCAGATTGCCGGGCTGGTGCGTCAGGCCGCCGGCGGGGTGGAGCGGATTTCAGCCGAAGTGCGGGACAAAAGCCTGAATGAGCTGCTCAGCTCGGTCTCAGATTTTGCAAGGCAGCAGCCCAAGATGTTTTTCGCCTGCGGTGTTTTGGCAGGAATTGTGGTTGCCCGGCTGCTCCGCAGCAGTTCGGAGGCGTAATCTTTTGCCGTGATGATTGGGTTGATGCCACAAAAAAGCCAGACCGTCAGGTCTGGCTTCTTTTGTATCAGGCCGTCATTCAGCCTTTGCCATCTGGCCACGGATTTCACCGTTGGGATTGGCGGCGGTGTGGACGTTGAAATAGATTTTCCCGGCCATAAAGTCGCTGGCCTGCGAGTCAGTCAGCACAGCCGAACCTTCAAACGGGCTGGCGGTCAACGGCACCGGCACTTCCACACCGGCATTTTTACCGGCTTCGGCTGGACCATGAAAATGGGCAGCTGTCGGGTTTCCGGTCAGGCCCGAGAACGTGCCTTTCCACGACAGTTTCTTGGTTGCAGTGTCATAGGTGGCGTCGATCATCCCGGTTGCCTTCGAGGTCGTCGGCGGCACTTCCATCGCCCCGCTCAATGGGGCCTTGAAGGCGGCCATGTCCGCCAAAGCGGGCATGGCAGGTGCAGCGGCGGCAAGAAAAATGGCAATGCCGGTGATACGCGAGATGGCATTCATGGTGGTTCTCCATAAAAACGGTGACGGGAAACCGGACGACCGGACCCAAAAGTGTAAACGCCTGCGTGACCCGTTGGTTCCCTGCGCCCGCAGGTCGCCCTTCGTGACACCAGGATTTCCACCGCCTCTATTCCTCCAGCAGATGCCGGATCGCCAGCAGTTCGGCGTGCCTTTCCGCACTGGTGGCGGGATAGGCCATCCCCAAACTCTCCAGCGCCTTCGCAAGGATGGCCGAAACGATGAGCCGGGCATTTTCCTTGTCGTCGGCGGGCACGACATGCCATGGCGCGTCACTGGTGCTGGTGGCTTCGAGGCATTGCTCGTAGGCGTGGCGATAATCCTTCCAGAAGCCGCGCTCGACAATGTCGGACTGGCTGAATTTCCAGTTTTTCTCCGGCCTGTCGATGCGCTGCAGAAATCGCTGGCGCTGTTCCTCTTTCGACAGGTGCAGAAACACCTTGACGATGCGGGTGCCGCTGGCGTGCAAATGCCGTTCCATGTCGAGGATCGACCGGTAGCGCCCATGCCACAGGGCAGCGCCATGGCGCGGCGGGTCTGGCAGGGATTCGCTACGCAAAATTTCAGGATGAACCCGCGCGATCAACACTTCTTCATAATAGGAGCGGTTGAAAATCCCGATCCGCCCGCGCTCGGGCAGATCGCGTGTTGTGCGCCACAAGAAATCATGCTGCAATTCAACCGGGCTGGGATGCTTGAAGCTGAATACCTGGCAGCCCTGGGGGTTGATGCCCGACATCACATGCTTGATCACCCCGTCCTTGCCAGCCGCGTCCATCCCCTGGAATATCACCAGAATGCCATGCGAATTGGCGGCATAGAGCAATTGCTGTTGGGCGCTCAGCCGCTCGACATGCTCACCCAGCAATTGCTGGTAGTGCGCTTTGGAACGATAGGCAGGGTCGGTGCGGGTGGGCCATTGCTTCAGGTCCACCTTGTCGCCTTGTTTGACCCGAAACTGGCGAGGATGAATTTTCATGTTGTCTTCCCAAGGTTCAAAACAGATCATTCACTGAATTTACCGGATGGTCACTTGCCCCAGGTGGCAAACATGCCGATGGCCGCCATCGCCATCACGGCTGTGGCCAGCCAGCCACCGGCGCGCAGGGGCAAGGGCAGGGCAAAAGCCCCCATGGCGCGCTTGCCGGACGCCAGCACCATCATCATTCCCATCACCGGAACCGCCACCACGCCATTGATGACGGCGCTCCAGAACAGGGCTTTTACCGGATCAAGCGGACTGTAGTTCATCACAAGACCTGTTGCCGTGGCCAGAGCGAGGACGAGATAGAACCCTTTCGCCCGCGCAAACGTCCGGGCGAGGCCAACGTGCCAGCCCAGGGATTCTCCAACGGCATAGGCGGCGGACCCGGCAAGAACCGGCAGGGCCAGCATCCCGGTGCCGATGATCCCGAGCGCGAAAATCACGAAGACCAGTGGCCCGGCAATCGGCCGCAGGGCTTCGGCGGCCTGCGCCGACGTCTGGATGTCGGTAATGCCATGGGAATTAAGCGTGGCACCAGCCGTTATCATGATGAACAAGGCCACCAGATTGGAAAAGCCCATGCCAAGGTAGGTATCCAGCCGGATGCGGGCAAACTCCCCCGCCGCCTGTTCAGGAGCGCGCAGGAGCGGCCTTGACCCCGGATGTTCCTTGATTTCCTCGACCTCCTCCTCCGCCTGCCAGAAAAATAGGTAGGGGCTGATTGTCGTTCCCAGCACCGCAACCACAACGGTAAAATAGGCGGAATCGAAACTGATTTTCGGCACGATCAGGCTGTAGCCGACGCTTTGCCAGGGAACATCGACGGCAAAGGCGACCGCGACATAGGCAAACAGGGAAAGGGTCAGCCATTTCAGCACAATGACGTAGCGCGAATAGCGGACAAAAATTTCCAGCAGGACGGATCCGGCGGCAAACAGCAGCAGCCAGAGCAGCGTGGGTCCGCCGATGACCAGTTGCAGCGCCGCTGCCATGGCGCCGAGGTCCGCGCCAATATTGATTGTATTTGCTGCCAGCAGCAGCGCCACAAGGATATACAGCACAAAGGGCGGGTAATGTTGCTTGATCACGCCGGCGATGCCGCGCCCGGTGACCCGCCCTATCCGCGCGCTGATTTCCTGAATGATGCACATCAATGGCCAGCTGAACAGCATTGTCCAGCACATCTCATAGCCAAACTGGGCACCTGCCTGCGAATAGGTGGCAATACCGCTGGGATCATCATCCGATGCGCCGGTGACAAGGCCTGGCCCCAGAACCTCCAGCAGTTTTGGTTTTGTGGGCAGTTTGACGCCTTCGGGCTCCAGTGCCGGCGGCCCAGAATTGTCACGCATCCGCTTGCTCCTTCCAAACCTTCCCGGCCCGTTGGCCCCGCTGGCGTCCGGCGGTAACCGGCGGGCCGCCGGCCCTCATTCCACTTTGCCCTCAAACAGCCTGTCGACAAAGCGCTGCCAGAAGCCATCGCTGCGGCGCAGCCGCCGGTCGCTGGCATGGGCCATGTTCTGCCCCGGTGCCCGTGTCAGGCGAATTTCGCGCTCGTGATATTGCTCCAGATTGGGCCGGTGGCCGACACTCAGCACGGTCGATCCGGCAAGGTCAGTCCGCAAAAAGGCCATCATCCGCGCCTGGCCTTCCTCATCGAGGGCCGAGGTGGCTTCATCCATGATGGCAATGTCGGGCGGATTCAGCAGCAGCCGGGCAAAGGCGATGCGCTGCTGTTCGCCGCCGGAGAGGACATGGCTCCAGGAGGCTTCCTCCTCCAGCTGCTGGCCCAGATGTTCCAGCCCGCAGCGCTCCAGCGCGCGCCTGATCTGGGCATCGCTGGCACTGGCATCCTGGGCGGGGTAGAGCAGGCAAGCCCGCAAACTGCCATCCGGCAGATAAGGCCTCTGCGGCATGAAGGCGATTTTTGTGCCCTTCGGCCGCAGGATGCGCCCAGTGCCCCATGGCCACAGCCCGGCCATGGCGCGGATCAGGGTGCTTTTGCCCGAGCCGGAATCCCCGCGCACCAGCACTTTTTCCCCCTTTGCAATGACAACGGCTGCATCTTCGATCATCAGCCGTCCGTCATGCTGGGTGATCGACAGGTTTTCGATATGCAGGGCATCATCAAGGCTGTCGGCGAGTATGATGGTTTCAGGGCTCCCGGCACCGAGCGTGGCGTCGAGGTGATCCATCGCTTCGTCCAGCTCGATCACCCGCATCGCCGACGCCAGCCATTCGGCAATGCGGATGGTATTGTCGATCAGCCAGCTCAATGCCGCCTGCACCTGAACGAATGCGGCGGCAATCTGCATGAGACTGCCCAGCGAAATCTCTGCGTCCAGATATTTTGGCGCGGCCAGCAGCAACGGCACCACGGATGCCAGAATGGCGTTGGAGTTGAGTACCCAGGTCAGATTGGCCTGCTGGCGGATGACGGCCAGCCAGCGCTGGATGACCTCGCCAAATCCGCTTTTCAACTGCTCGCGCTCCTGGTCATCGCCACCGACCAGCGCGATGATTTCGGCATTCTCGCGCACGCCGGTCAAGTTTGAGCGCAGCCTGGCTTCCTCGGCATTCTTGTTCTTGACCGCACGGATCAAGGGGCCGCCAAACAGGACAGTGCCGAGGGACAGCAGCGCCGAATAAGCAATAGCGGCAAACACCATATAGCCCGGCAACTGGAAAGCCCCAAAATTCCAGGCCCCGCCCACGCTCCACAATATGCCAATGAAAGTCACGGCGGTCAGGAGCGCGGTGCCAAGGCCAATGACAAAATCGACCAGCGGCTCGGTGGCGACCCGCGTATCGTCGGTGATCCGCCCTTCCGGATTGGCCGCATCGCCCTGGACAATGTTGAGCTGGTAGAACCGCCGCCCGGACAGCCAGCGGTCAATCAACCGGCCCGCCAGCCATTCGCGCCAGCGGATTTGCAGCCGCATCCGGGAATGTACAAACAGGACGCCATTCAGCGCGCAGAAAAACGCCAGCCCCAGCACCAGAACAACCGCCCAGCGCAGGGCAGCCGCGTCCTTTTGTTCCAGCGCATCAAAGAAGAACTTGTTCCACCGGTTGATGCCAACCTGGACAAACAAATTGGTGACCACCAGAGTCAGAATGCTGGCTGTCAGCAGCCATGCCCGCCTGGCGCTTGCACCGGTCCAGAAACCCGATGCAAGCCTGAAAAACCGCGCAATAACTTCCCTGACGGTTGCCTTTTCCGCGTGCTCCCCCGCCCGCGCCGCCTGTTGCAGCATGTCCGCACTCCCCCCGCCCCATCCATTCCTACGTAACCCTAACGAAGGGCAAGCGCCAGAAGTTCCCTCGCAGGCATTGCGGCGCGATCAATTTGGGGGGCTGCGCATTTGCCCCCCAGTATGGTCTTTTCTGCCAGCGCCCGTTGCAGACCGGCACTGTCATCGTGGAGAATTGCAGCCATGGCCGTCCAGATGCAGAATCTGCCTCAACGCACGCCACTGGCCGGTTTGGGGGGCGATATCGGTGCCGAACGCAATCGTGGACATTGCGATGTTCCCCGCTACAGAAAACTTGACCTCCCCGCCCCAATAATGACAGGAATGACCGGAGCACTGGCCCGCCCGCCACCCCCGCATTCCCGGACCCCCAAAGCATGATTGCCTTTACCGAACTGACCGGCATTGCCGCCCCCCTGCCGATCACCAATGTCGATACCGACATGATCATCCCCAAGCAATATCTCAAAACCATCGCCCGCACAGGCCTCGGCAAGGGCCTGTTTGCCGAAATGCGGTTTGACGAGCAGGGCCGGGAAAATCCGGACTTTGTGCTCAACAAGGCGGCTTACCGCAAGGCGCAGATTTTGGTGGCGGGGGATAATTTTGGCTGCGGTTCCTCACGCGAGCATGCGCCGTGGGCTTTGCTGGATTTTGGTATCCGCTGCGTCATCTCCACCAGCTTTGCCGATATTTTCTACAATTATTGTTTCAAGAATGGCATTTTGCCGATCGTTGTTTCGCCCGGGGACCTGGCAAAGCTGATGGATGATGCCGAACGCGGTGCCAATGCCACCCTGTCGGTGGATCTGGCTGCGCAGGAAATCTGCGGCCCGGATGGCGGCCGGGTGCATTTTGAGCTGGACAGTTTTCGCAAGCACTGCCTGATGGAAGGGCTGGATGACATTGGGCTGACTATGGTCAAGGCCGCCGCCATTGACAGCTTTGAGGCCAGGGACCGCGCCGCGCGTCCCTGGGCGTAGATTTGACTGGAGGGATGGTCGCTGACCGCCTGGCGGTGGCATGGTTGATTTTGCCCGGCAGGCCGGTGGGTGCCGGCGTTGCAAACCTGCCAATATTCGCGCTTGCGCACCAGCCTTGCATGACTATAGTGCGCCGCTTCCATGCTGCTGACCACAGCGTGATTTCCGGACGGTTTCTGGCAGGCGGGCATGGCCTCGCGCAGAGGCGGCTGGAAAAGACAGCACTCTCCCTTGGGGACAGTGCCTGCGGAGGGGTGGCCGAGTGGTTGAAGGCGCACGCCTGGAAAGTGTGTATGCGGGAAACCGTATCGCGGGTTCGAATCCCGCCTCCTCCGCCATTCACCTAGGCTATCTATCTGAAATTAAACGGTTTTATGATTTTGAAAAAATATCGGCCCTAGCATTGGCCCTAGCAGCAAACGCGGCTTGGTGTGATTTGGCGCGGATGCGAGCGAACCAGCGCCCGCCCTTATGCCGCCATTCTCGCCTTCACCCGCTGCACCGCCGCCGCCGTCCATTCCCCCCGGCCTGTTGGTGTCGGCACGCCCTCGCTGTTGAGTGCACCGGCAATGGCGCGAAGCGAAAGGCTGTTGGCCAGATCAATCCGGGCGATGATTGGCGCAAGGGCGCTGGCATGTTGCACCGCCTTGGCCGTGGAAGCGGCCCGCGCCTTCACCAAGTCACCAGCCGTGCCCGCCCGGCCCCGGAATCCGCCCAGCTTGACGCCCCGAGCCTTGGCCGCTGCCAGCGCGTCCTTGGTGCGCTTGGCAATCATGCCCGCTTCCAGTTCCGCCACGCTCGCCATTTGCTGCAACAGGAAGCGCCCGGTCGGGCCTTCGATGCTGGGCAGGTCCACAAAGCAAATCTCAACCCCGGCTTCCAGAAGCTTGGCGAGAAAACCGCTG
>JAYVYA010000115.1:0-11103 GCA_043784745.1 Hyphomicrobiales bacterium | reverse complement strand
ATCGTCAAGAAAAACGCCATCATGATGGTGGATTTTGCGCTGGAGCGGCGCAACCAGGGGGCGGATGCGCTGACAGCGATCCGCGAGGCGGCGATCATCCGCTTCCGCCCGATCATGATGACCACACTCTGCGCCCTGCTCGGCACGCTGCCCATCGCTTTGGGCACCGGGGCTGGCTCCGAATTGCGCCAGCCTTTGGGCATTGCCATTGTCGGCGGGCTTTGCGTGTCGCAAATCCTGACACTCTACATCACCCCGGTGATCTATTATTATCTCGACAAGGTTGACAGCTTTGTCTCGGGCCGCCGCCAGAAGGTGGCCGTGGTGCAGCCACGCCATGCGCTGCCGCCAGGATTGCCACAGGCGGCGGAATAGGCTTTGTCTGCGACCCATGGGGGGAACTATGTTTACTGGTGCCATCGAAATCCGCGACGACCGCTTTCGCAAGCTGGTGTTTGGCAATTGCCATCTCGACAAGCTCTACACAGGCTGCCGCTGGTCGGAAGGCCCGGCGTATTTTGGCGGCGGCAAATATTTGCTGTGGTCGGATATCCCCAATGACCGGGTGATGCGCTATGACGAGACCGATGGTTCGGTCTCCGTCTTCCTCGCGCCTTCCCTCAACCACAATGGCCATAGTGTCGATCGCGAGGGGCGGCTGGTGTCTTGCGAGCATCGCGGGCGCTGCGTCTCGCGCATTGAGCATGACGGCACCCGGACCGTGCTGGCCAGCCATTTCCATGGCAAAAAATTCAACTCGCCCAATGATGTCGTGGTCAAGTCCGATGGGTCCGTCTGGTTCTCGGACCCGACCTACGGGATTGATTCGGACTATGAGGGTGACAAGGCCGATTCCGAGCTGGGCGGGAGCCATGTCTACCGGATTGACGCGAAAGACGGCACGGTGACGCAAGTCACGCAGGATTTCATCAAGCCTAATGGTCTGGCCTTCTCGCCCGATGAAAAGCTGCTCTATATCGCCGATACCGGGGCCAGCCATGTCGTCAACGGCCCGCGCCATATCCGCGTGCTGGACGTGGCAGCGGACGGCAGAAGCCTTAGCGGCAATGGTCGCCTGTTCGCTACCTGCGAGATTGGCCTGTTTGACGGATTCCGCTGCGATACCAGCGGCAATGTCTGGACTTCCGCCGGGGATGGCGTGCATTGCTACACGCCGGGCGGCGATCTGATTGGCAAAATTCTGGTGCCGGAAGTCGTCGCCAATGTCACCTTCGGCGGCCCCAAGCGCAACCGGCTTTACATCTGTGGCACCACCTCGCTTTACGCAATTTACCTCAATGCACGCGGTGCCGACTGGCCTGCCTGAAAACGGGCTGGCGCGTTGACCATAACAGAAACATGAATTTGCGGAGGGATTGGCGACGTGCTATTAATAATTTTTTAATCATTCATTTAAGCAGCTGAGGGGTTGTTCAATGACTATTGTTGATCGGCATGCGCAAGGCTTTGGTTTTGCACTGGAATATGGGGATGCAGACGAGGCTCGCCCTTCTGCCTCCGTGCCAGCGGGCCAGCCCCGGCGGCTGAGCCGCACAGCGGTGGGTGCCGGCATTGCACTTGCCCTGCTCTGCACGGCGCTGCTGGCCCCGCAAATTTCTGCGGTAATGGCCAGTGACGACCTCGGGTCGCCCAATTTTTTCCTGCAAGAACGCCGGGCACGCGCCGCGCCTGCCCGCCCTAGCTTGCCTGATTTTGGCACGGCAATGTCTCACGCTCCTGCGAAACTGCGCGCACCAACCAATCTTGCCTGGCAACCGGGTGCCGTCAAATCCGCTCCGCGCCTGAACTCCGCCCCGCGCCTGAAATATGCGGCTGCCTCTGCTGCTGTCAGCGCAGGCCAGCGCTCGGTTTGCGTGCGCCTGTGTGACGGCTATTTCTTCCCGATTGGCGATGTGGGGGACAATGGCGTCGCTTCGGACCAGGAAGAATCCTGCAACAACCTGTGCCCCGGCACGCCTGTAAAACTGTACACCCTGCCCGCAGGTTCGGACCAGATCGAGGAGGCTGTCTCGCTGCGCGACCACAAGCCCTATACCGCGCTGCCCGTCGCCTTCCGCCATACGCAGGGCACCGACCGGACCTGCACCTGCCACGCCAACCAGCAGGCCAACAGCATTTCGCTGCTGAAGGATTACACCTTGCGCAAGGGCGATGGCGTGATGACGCCGAAAGGCATCCGGCTGTTTCGCGGGGCGCAGCACTGGCCCTACAAGCGCAATGATTTCATGAGTCTCGCCGAGGCGCAGGACCTCACCGGCACCGATCGCGGCGCACTCGCCGCGATTGAACGCGCCGCCAAAGGGCTGCGACCGGCAATGTCCAAACCCAAGGCCAGCGCGCCCCTGACCAAAGCCCTTTCGGCACCGGTGCGGACCGAGCGCGGTGCCAATGGCCACGATGTGCGGATTGTCGGCCCTGAAGCGATGCTGTCGCAATAGCGCGGGAGCGCGGTCCGCCCACCGCGCACCGCTCAACCGCTCAAGCTTTCTTCTCCCAGCCGCCCTCCTCATTCTGCCGCCAGTAGGTGCGCTCGTGGGCGGAGCCTTTCAGGGCGGCCCATTGCTGGCGGGCCATGGCGAGGGCGTCGGCATCATTGCCGTCAAACAGGACGATGATGCGCTGGTAGGCAGTCCCGGCTTGCAGCGAGGGCGCGGGGTCCGCCCCCTCGACGCAAAAGCGGATGGCGGCGGCGTTGGGATTTTCCGGCCCATTGGTCAGGAACACCGGCTGCATCGCTTCATCGCCATCGCGCGCCGTGCCATGGGCCAAAAAGCTCTCGTCCGACCATGTCCACAGCCAGTCGTCCAGCACTTGCAGCCGCCCGGCGCTGGCAGCCTCCACCACAGCTTTCCAGCCACGGGCGAGGCTGCGCTCCAGCAGCACAGGCAGCACCCGCTCCAGCGGGCTGCGCTCCAGATGGTAGAACCAGACTTCGGTCATCGGCTTTCGTAATGGTCCGCCACCAGCCGGTCGAGCAGGCGCACGCCCCAGCCCGACGCCCAGCTCTGGTTGATATCGCCCGCCGGAGAACTCATGCCGGTGCCGGCAATGTCGAGATGCGCCCAGGGCGTGTCATTGACGAAACGTTGCAAGAATTGCGCGGCGGTGATCGAGCCGCCATGGCGACCGCCCGTATTCTTCATGTCGGCAAACTTGGAATCGATCATCTTGTCATAGGCCGGCCCCATCGGCAGGCGCCAGACTTTTTCGCCCGTCTCGTGCCCGGCCCTGGCCAGACGCTCGCTCAGTTCGTCATTATTGGAGAACAGCCCGGCATGTTCCTGGCCCAAAGCCACCAGAATAGCGCCGGTCAGGGTGGCCAGATCAATCATGAAGGCGGGCTTGTATTTGTCCTGAACATACCAGAGCACATCGGCCAGCACGAGGCGTCCTTCGGCATCCGTATTGATGATTTCAATGGTCTGGCCGGACATGGAGGTAACGATATCGCCGGGGCGCTGGGCATTGCCGTCGGGCATGTTCTCGACAATGCCGATCGCCCCGATGACATCCACTTTGGCCTTGCGCGAGGCCAGGGCATGCATCAGGCCAGTGACGCAGGCGGCACCGGCCATGTCGCCCTTCATGTCCTCCATGCTGGCGGCGGGCTTGATCGAGATGCCGCCGGTATCAAACGTGACGCCTTTGCCAATGAAAGCGACGGGGCGGGATTTCTTGTCCTTGCCACCTTTGACGCCGCGCCAGCGCATCACCACCACGCGGCTGTCACGCCGTGATCCCTGGCCGACACCGAGCAAAGCGCCCATGCCCAGCTTGGTCATGGCCTTGACATCGAGCACGCTGACCTCGACGCCCAGCTTTTCCAGCTCCAGCGCCCGGTCGGCAAATGCGACGGGGTAAAGCACGTTTGGCGGTTCGTTGACGAGGGTGCGGGCCATCAAAACGCCCTCGGCAATGGCGTCGCGCGCCACCAGCGCTGCTTTTGCGGCGGCAAGATCAGCGATTGCCAGGGTAATGTGGGGAATGGTCTCGTCGCCCGCATCGTCCTTCTTCCTGGTCTTGTAGCGGTCAAACTTGTAGGCGCGCAGTTTCATGCCCAGCACGCATTCGGCGGCCAGGGTATCGGCACCGGCGGCGGCAGGTGCCGGTTCAAACACGACAAGGCTGCGGCCATTGCCGAGCTTGCCCATCAGCGCCCCGCCAAACAGGACGGCGGCATTCGGGTCTTCCGGCTTGGTCTTGTCGGGTGCGGTGCCCGCGACGATCAGGCGGTCCGCCAGAAGGCCGTGCGGTGCCCAGATGTCCAGGAACGAGCCTGCCTGGCCCTTGAACTTGGCTGCGGCGGCCACCTTGCGGACCTGGTCCATTAAAGGGGCCAGCAGGCCGGTCGCGACAGGTCCCATCGCCAGGTCCGTCCCCGCCAGCACCACCAGCGTCAGGGCCTTGGCATCCAGCTTCAGGCCCGGCAGGCTGGCCAGTTCGATATGTGCAAATTCAGACATTATTTCCTCGGGAAGACGGAGAAGCACCAGCGCGCAGGCGTTCATCATGTGGAGGTTGCGCGCCATGTTCAAGAGGCATTGTGAACAATTGCAGAAAAGCGGGCTGGTTTGTGCCGCGAAAACGCCACAGGGGACGCGGAGTAGTTACGCGGCTGCCACAGCGGCGCGAATTCGGTGCCGGTGCGGACGTTGTGCTTGCATGCGGGAGGCCAAGGTTCTAGCCCAAAGTGGCGGGGGCGCGGCGGAAGTTTCGAATCGATGAACATGATCCCTGCCCGCCAGCCAGCGGGCCTCAAACGCCCCAGGGCGCCCCGATGACTTTGGTGGAGCGGTATATTTTCAGGATGGCGCTGGCAGCCTTGCTGGCCAGCCTTGCCGCGCTCACCGGCGTCATCTGGATATCGCAGGCCCTGCGGGAGTTTGACCTCCTGACCACCAAGGGCCAGGCGCTGCTGGTATTTTTGAACATCACGTTTCTCATTCTCCCGCCGCTTGTGATGGTGATCACGCCGGTCGCCCTGTTCATTGCCGTGCTCTACACCCTGAACAAACTCAACAGCGACAGCGAGCTGGTTGTGATGAGCGCGGCGGGGCTGACGCCGTTCCAGCTGGTGCGCCCTTTTGGTGTGCTGACGCTGCTGTGCGTTATGGTGGTCGGGTTCATGTCCTTGTTTGCGATGCCCTGGGCTTTCCGCGAAACCCGCGATGTGCTTTCCAAAGTCCGTGCCGACTTCCTCACCCACATTGTGCGCGAGGGGCAGTTTGTAACGCTCGACCAGGGCTTTGTCTTCCATTACCGCGAGCGCGGGGCCAATGGTTCGCTGCTCGGCATTTTCATGCAGGACCGGCGCGACCCCGCCCAGATCAGCACTTATATCGCCGAGGCCGGGGCGACAGCGGTGGTCGAGGGCCAAAACTACCTGCTGCTTGAAAAAGGCTCGATCCAGCGCGAATCGCGCCAGAGCCGGGATCCGGCCATGGTGCAGTTCGAGAGCTATGCGGTTGACCTGGCGCAATTTGGCGCTGGCGGCATTGATGGCGCACCGCTGAAGCCGCGCGAGCGCACCACGCTGGATTTGCTGGCCCGCGACAAAAACGACCCTTTTGTGCAAAAATACGAGGGGCGGTTCCGGGCCGAGCTGCATGACCGGTTTCTCAATCCGCTATTTGCAATCGTGTTTGGCCTGATTGCCTTTGCGGCTCTGGGGCAGGCGCGCACGACACGGCAGGGCCGCAGCCTCGCCATGCTTGTGGCCTTTGCCTGCGCACTGGTGATCCGCATTGCCGGGGTCTACACTTCCGCCTTGACCCAGCGGACCCCGTCCGGGGCCTGGCTGAGCTATGCCCTCCCGCTGCTCGGTATTGCCGTGGCGCTGGCCTTTTGTTTCGCACCCGGCTGGCTGGCACGGCCTGCCGCATTGTTTCGCGGCCTTGGCCGCCGGGCGAGGCTGCAATGATCGGGCGCACCTTCGGCCTTTATCTTACGCGCCGGTTCCTGCGCTCCATCGGGCTGGTGTTCGGCGTGATGTTCACGCTGATCTATTTGATCGATTTCGTCGAATTGCTGCGCCGGGCCAGTGATGCGCAGGGATCAACCACGGCGTTCATCGCCTTCCTCACCCTGTTGCGGGTGCCGGCGGTGACCGAGCAGGTGCTCCCGTTCGCCGTGCTGTTTGGCGCAATGGCGGCGTTTCTGGCACTGTCGCGCAAGCTGGAACTGGTGGTGGCGCGGGCTGCCGGCCTGTCAGCCTGGCAATTTCTGCTCCCGCCGGTTTTGATTGTCGGCCTGATCGGGATTTTCTCGGTGACCATTTACAATCCCGTGTCCGCCCTGTTCAAACAGCGGGCCGACCGCTATGAGACGCGGCTGTTTGGCAAGACCGGGCGCGACGAAGCCGATACCAGCCTGTGGATCCGCCAGAAAAGCGCCGACGGGCAGGCCATCTTGCGGGCCGAGCGCTCCAGCGACAATGGCACGCGGCTCGCCGCAGTGACGGCCTTTATTTATGACAAGGACGGCCGGTTTCTCGAGCGCGTCGAGGCGGCACGGGCCAAATTGCTCCCGGGGTTCTGGACGCTGGAGGATGCACGGGTGTTGCGCGCGGGAGAGGAGCCTTCCACCCATGCCAATTATGTGCTGGCCAGCAATCTGTCGCCCGAACAGGTGACGCAGAGCTTTGTGGCGCCCGATTCCGTGCCCTTCTGGGACTTGCCGGCACTGCGTGAGCGCACCGAGCTTGCGGGGCTTGACGCGACCGGCTATCGCCTGCGATATCAAGTGCTTCTGGCAAGACCTTTGCTGCTTGTGGCCATGGTTTTAGTCGCGGCAAGCTTTTCATTAAGATTTTTCAGGTTTGGTGGTATCTCTCGCATGGTTGCGGGTGGCGTGATTGCGGGCTTCGTGCTCTATGTGACGACAAAGCTGGTGGGTGATCTGGGCAGTGCGGGGCTGATGAGCGCCGCCATTGCCGCATGGTCCCCCGCTATTGCCGGTTGCATGTTGGGGACCCTGGCCTTGTTGCATCAGGAGGATGGTTGAATGGGGCGGCGTTTTGGCCCCGCTGCGAGGCGTGCCCGCCTGATGCCCGCCTGGGCATCAGCGGCATTGTTGTGCGTGTTGCCTGCCATTGGCCTCACTGCACTGGCTGTCAGCCAGCCGGCGCAGGCGCAGACCCTTTCCGACCGGCTGAAAGCCAAAACGGTGCCAAAACCCGCCGGTGCGGAGCCGGACAAGCTGCTGCTGCAAGCCAATACCCTGGTCTATAACCGCGACAAGAACACGGTGTCGGCGGAAGGCGCGGTCCGGATGTATTATCAGGGCCGCACCTTGCAGGCCGACAAAGTCACCTATGACCGCAGCACCAACCGCGTATTGGCCACCGGCAATGCCAAGCTGACGGAAGCCGACGGCACCGTTTCCTATGGCGAGCGGTTTGAGCTGAGCGACGATTTCAAGGATGGCTTCATCGACAGCCTGCGGGCCGATACGGTGGACCGCACCCATTTCACCGCCGCCCGCGCCGAGCGGACGGATGGCCAGTCCACCGTGTTCGACAAGGGCCTCTACACCGCCTGCGACGCCTGCAAGGCGGATCCGACCCGTCCGCCGCTGTGGCAGGTGCGGGCCAAGAAAATCATCCACAAAAGCGAAGAGCAGACGATCTATTTCGAGGAGGCGAGTCTGGAGCTGTGGGGCCTGCCGATCGCCTATCTGCCGTATTTTTCAGTGCCTGATTCTTCCGTTTCGCGCGAGAGCGGCGTGCTGGCTCCGCACTACCTGTATAAATCCACCTTGGGATTTGGCGTGGGTGTGCCGTATTTCTGGGCTCTGGCACCCAATTATGACCTGACGCTGACGCCAACTGTTTTTTCAAGGCAGGGCTTTCTTGGCGAAGCGGAATGGCGGCACCGCCTGCTCAACGGTTCCTATTCGGTGCGCGCCGCCGGGATTTTCCAGCTCGACCGGGGGGCTTTCCTGACACCGCCGTTTGGCCCGGGGGACCGCCAGTTCCGCGGCTCGGTCGACAGCAAGGGCGAATTCTACATTAACGAACGCTGGAAATTCGGTTGGAACGGTTCGGTCTCCACCGACAAATGGTTCATCTCGGACTACAAGCAGCCAACCGGGTTTGTCTCGAACAATTATTTCCAGGAGACCATCTCGACCGCCTACCTGACCGGCCAGGGCCAGCGCGGCTATTTTGACCTGCGCGGCTTCTACATTCAGGGCCGCTCGAAATATGATTTCCAGAAGCAGCAGCCGGTCGTGCTGCCCGTCGTGGATTATAACAAGACGTTTGACCTGCGCCCGCAGCAGACCGCCGGCATTGGCGGGCAGATCGAGGTTGATTTCAACGCCATCGCCCTGACCCGCGAGGCGGCGGCCTACCAGACAACCGGTGCACGCCAGCTCGACAGTGCCTTTGGCCTGCGCGACGTCTGCCCAACCGGATTCTACGTGCCGGGGCGGTGCTTGTTGCGCGGCATCGGAGGCAGCTATGCCCGCGCCACACTGAACGTGTCGTGGAAGCGCAAGTTTATTGACCCGATAGGCCAAGTGTGGATGCCGTTTGCCTTTGCCCACATGAGCGGCTCATGGCTGAACCTGAACACCACCAATTCCTATTTGTTCACGAGCGCGGCGGGTAGCTCGACTTTCACCAACGCCTCGCAAGTTAATTTCTTCAACGGAACCACCCCGACCTTCCAGGGCGAAGCTTTGCCAGGGGTGGGGCTGGAATATAGCTACCCCTTCATTGCCCAGACCAGCTTTGCCTCGCATGTGTTTGAACCAATAGCGCAAATCATCGCCCGGCCGAGCAACCCGGTTGGCAAGCGGCTGGTCAACGAGGATGCCCAAAGCCTGGTGTTTGACGACACCACCCTGTTCGAATGGTCGAAATATTCGGGCTATGACCGCTTTGAGGGTGGCGTGCGGGCCAATTATGGCGCGCAATACACGATGAATTTCACCAGTGGCGGCTATGCCAACATTCTGGCTGGCCAATCCTTCCAGATTGCCGGGCGCAATTCCTACAATACAGCGGATGCGGCCAATGTCGGCCTGGCATCCGGGCTGGACACCCGACGGTCTGACTATGTCACCCGGTTGGCGCTGGCCCCCAGCAGCAATCTGTCGCTGATCGCCAAAGGGCGGTTTGACGAAGGCAATTTCACTTTGCGGCGGCTGGATCTGGCGCTGAACGCCAAATGGGGGGATATCGATACCTCGCTGCAATATGCCCGCTATGGCGCGCAGCCCCTGCTGGGCTATGATAAACGCCGCGAGGGGATGAATGCCAGTGCCAAATACCGCTTCCTTGAGCATTATTATGTGCAGGGAAATGTGATTTTCGACCTGAGCCGCCACCTCTACAATGGCACCAATACGGTCAATACCGGATTGTTTTCCGTAGCGGGCCTCGGCCTTGGGGCGGGCTATGAGGATGAGTGCACCACTTTCAACATCAAATATAATTCAACCTATCTGGACAGTTCGGCCAATACCTTGCGGACCCGGAGCCAGAGCCTGATGTTCGAGCTGAAACTGCGCACCCTGGGTGATGCCAAAGTCAGCACCTCGCTCGGCACCAGCCAGGTGACCGATGGGTTGTGAGCCGCGCGGCGGGGAGAGGGCTGGATGAATCGCTCCCCTCTTCCGCTGGCCCTGACGCTTGGGAACCCTTCCGGCATAGGGCCGGAACTGGCGCTGCAAGCCTGGCTGCACCGCGACAAGCTCAGGCACCCGTTTTTTCTGCTGGCTGATCCCTCGCATCTGGACGGCCTCGCGCGGCAACTGGGCTGGCAGGTTCCGCTCGCCGTCTGCCAGCCGGATGAGGCCAGCGGCCACTTTGCCGATGCCCTGCCCCTGGTGCCACTGCGCAACCCCGTGACTGGCGCGGCGGGCCAGCCGGAGCCTGCCGACGCCGCCGCCACCATTGAGGCCATCCGGCGCGGGGTGGAGCTGGTGCACGCCGGGCAGGCTGCGGCCATTGTCACCAACCCGATCGCCAAGCACGCGCTGTATCAGGCAGGCTTTTCCCATCCCGGCCATACCGAATACCTGGGCGAGCTGGCGCAAACAGTGTTTGGCGTGACAGCCATGCCGGTGATGATGATCTGGTCGCCCGAGCTTGCCGTGGTGCCCGTCACCCTCCACATTCCGCTGGCGCAAGTTGCCGCGAAGCTCACCAAAGCCCTGATTGTCGGGACTGCTGTGGTCGTGGCGAATGATCTCAAGACGCGGTTCGGCATCGTCGCCCCCCGCCTCGTCCTCACCGGCCTTAACCCGCATGCGGGCGAGAATGGCACCATGGGGCTGGAGGACCGGGATATCATAGCCCCCGCCATTGCCGCTCTCGTTGCCCGTGGCATTGATGCCAGAGGCCCGTATCCCGCTGATACGCTGTTCCATGCCGCAGCGCGGAAAAATTATGATGCGGTGATCGGCATGTATCACGACCAGGTGCTGATCCCGGTCAAAACTCTGGCGTTTGACCATGGCGTCAATATCACGCTGGGCCTGCCCTTCATCCGCACCTCACCCGACCATGGCACGGCGTTTGACATTGCCGGGCGCGGCATTGCCAGCCCGTCCAGCCTGATTGCGGCACTTAACCTTGCAGCCCGGCTGGCATGAGCGGCGCGGAGGATGGCCTGCCCGCCCTGCGCGATGTGGTGGCCGCTCATGGCATTGCCCCGCAAAAGTCGCTGGGCCAGAATTTCCTGTTTGACCTCAACCTGACCCGCCGCATCGCCCGCGCTGCCGGGCCGCTGGCGGGCGTGACGGTGATTGAGGTCGGCCCCGGCCCCGGCGGCCTGACACGGGCGCTGCTGCTGGAGGGTGCCGCCAAAGTGGTGGCGGTGGAGCGGGACGAGCGCTGCCTCGCTGCTTTGGCCGAAATCGCCGCCGTTTATCCCGGCCGGCTGGAAAGTGTGGCCGGAGACGCGCTGGAGACTGATTTTGCCGCGCTGGCGCTGCCCCATGCGGCGCACGGCCCGGTGCGGATTGTCGCCAACCTGCCCTACAATATCGGAACCGTGCTTTTGACCCGCTGGGTGGAGGGCGGCGACTGGCCACCTTTTTATGACCGGATGGTGCTGATGTTCCAGCGCGAAG
>JAYVYA010000114.1:0-10237 GCA_043784745.1 Hyphomicrobiales bacterium | reverse complement strand
ACCACGCTGGCTACGATCCAGCGCATGGAGAAAGTCCGGGGCCACCTGTACAATTGGTATGATACTGCGACGCTGGAGCCGCTCGAACCAAAATACATTTCATCCGTCGACAGCGGCAATTTCGCAGGCCATTTGATTGCACTGGCGAGGGCCTGCGAAGAATGGGCTGGGTTCGACACATCTTCGCTAATGCCTTTTGCCGGAATATCGGATGCGCTGGGGCTGGCGAGGGCCGAGGCGGGCCGCTTGTCTCAAGGCGGTGCCGTCGTTTCCATCGCACAGGCGCAGGTGACCCGCAGTCTGGAGCATCTGCAGGCCAGCCTTGCCCGCCCGGTTGCGCTGGACGAGAATCCGGTGCCCCGCCTCAGGCAAATGCGTGAAGATGTCAGCGGCATCAGCGAGGTAATGCAGGCTTTGGTGCGGGCCGATGGCGAAAACCGGTTCGGCCCATTGCTGGATTGGGTTATTGCTATCGACAGGTCAATCAATGCCAGTCTGGAAACGCTGGAAGCCCGGGCGACAGACCCGTTGGCAAGTCGCCTGAAAGCCATTGCCAACTGGGCGCGAACCGTGGCGCTGGCAACCGAATTTGGCTTTCTCCTCGACCCCAAGCGCAAGTTGCTGTCCATCGGCTATCTTGTCCACGAAGATGCGCTGGACCTCAATTGCTATGACCTGCTGGCTTCCGAAGCGCGGCTGGCGAGCTTTTTTGCCATTGCAAAGGGCGATGTGGCGGCCAAGCACTGGTTCCGGCTGGGGCGTTCGGTTGTGCAAGTGGGGCGACGCGCCGCACTGATTTCCTGGTCCGGCTCGATGTTCGAATATCTGATGCCTTCGCTGGTCATGCGGGCACCCCACGGCAGCCTGATCGAACAGACGAGCCGCCTGATTGTCCGGCGCCAGATTGAATATGCCGCCGGATTGGGAGTGCCGTGGGGTATTTCGGAATCCGCTTACAACGTCCGGGACATTGAGCAGACCTACCAGTATTCCAATTTTGGTGTTGCGGGTTTGGGGCTGAAACGTGGCCTGGACGCCAATCTCGTCATCGCTCCCTATGCGTCTGCGCTGGCAGCAATGGTTGATCCGGCAGCAGCCGTGAAAAATTTCAGGGCTCTGGAGGGGGTGGGAGGCCTTGGCAGCTTCGGCTTTTATGAAGCCCTGGATTTCACGCCATTGCGGCTTCCCGAAGGGGCGAGCGTGGCCATTGTGCGCGCCTACATGGCGCATCATCAGGGCATGACGATTGTCGCCATTGCCAATGCCGTCCTGCATGCCCGGATGCGCGCGCGCTTTCATGCCGAGCCGATTATTCAGGCCACCGAACTGCTGTTGCAGGAGCGCTCACCGCGCGATGTGCCGGTGGAACTGGGCCAGGAATCCGAGATGCCCTCGGCTGCCCGCCTCCAGAACTTTGAATTGCCGGGTGGTCGGCGGCTGACCTCCGCCAGCGAGCTGGCACCGGCGACGCATCTGTTGTCCAACGGCCAGTACAGCGTGATGCTGACAAGCGCCGGGGCTGGCTACAGCAAATGGCGCGACGTGGCCGTGACGCGCTGGCGCGAGGATGCCACCTGCGATAATTGGGGTTCCTGGATATTCCTGCGCGAAAAGCGGACAGCAATGGTCTGGTCTGCCGGGCTGCAGCCCTGCGGGGCAGAACCCGACGCCTATGAGGCGCTCCTGAATGAAGACCGGGCAGTGTTCAGCCGCCAGGACGGGACCCTGACGACCACAATGGAAGTGCTGGTGTCCGCCGAGGACAATGCCGAAGTGCGCTATGTCTCGCTGGTCAATTCGGGCACGAGGCCGCGTGAAATTGAGATTACCTCCTGCATGGAGCTGGCGCTGGCTCCGCAGGCTGCGGATGTGGCGCATCCGGTCTTTTCCAAATTGTTTGTGCAGACCCAGTTCCTGCCCGAACCGGAGGCGCTGGTAGCCACCCGGCGGCGACGCACGGCACAGGAGAGTGAAATCTGGGCGGCCCACCTCGCCATTGTCGATGGCGAGACTGTGGGGCCGGTGGAAATCGAAACCGACCGCGCCCGCTTTATCGGCCGTGGCCGCACCATAAGGGCACCCGCCGCCCTGGAGGGGTCGCAACCCCTGTCCCATACGACCGGCACTGTGCTCGACCCGGTGTTCTCGATCCGCCGGACGGTCATCATTGCGCCAGGCGGCGCGGCCCGCATTGCCTTCTGGACCATGGTGGCCTCCAGCGTCGGCGCGCTGCATGACATGATTGACAAGCATCGCGACAAGACAGCTTTCAGCCGCGCAGCAACCCTGGCGTGGAGCCAGGCGCAGGTGCAATTGCACCACATTGGCATCACGCCTGCGGACGCTGTCCTGTTCCAGCGTCTGGCGGGGCACCTGATTTTTGCCGGGGCGGCGCTGCGGAGCGTTTCCAGCAGCATTGCCGCAGGGGCTGGTGCCCAGTCCGGGCTGTGGGGCATGAGCATTTCCGGTGACGTGCCCATCCTGCTGTTGCGCATCGCCGATACCGATCACATCGATTTGGTCCGCCAGCTGCTGCAGGCGCATGAATACTGGCGGATGAAGCATTTCCGCATTGACCTTGTGATTCTCAACGAGCGCGACGCTTCCTATGTGCAGGACTTGCAGAATGCGATCGAGGCGATGGTGCGTACCAGCCAGTCGCGGCGGCAAGGCAGCGCAGATGGTGTTTTTGGCGGCGTTTATATGGTCCGCGCTGATCTGTTGACGCGGGAAACCCGGGCGCTGCTGCTCTCGGTGGCGCGCGCAGTCATTGTCGGCCAGCGCGGTTCGATCGCCGTTCAACTGGACCGGGTCGAAAGCTTCGCTATGCCGCCGGTTCGCGCGGTCTGGCCATCGCGCAACGACTACCCTGTGCCCGCCGCACAGCCGGTGCCGAAGCTGGAATTTTTCAACGGCATTGGCGGATTTGCCGAAGGCGGGCAAGAATATGTGGTGGTGCTGGGGCCGGGCAAAACCACTCCGGCTCCCTGGATCAATGTCATTGCCAATCCGGCCTTTGGTTTTCAGGTCGCCGCGGAGGGTAGTGGCTACACCTGGGCGGTGAACAGCCGCGAAAACCAGCTGACGCCGTGGTCGAATGATCCGGTCAGTGACCCGCCGGGCGAGGCGCTCTACATCCGCGATGAGGAGACGGGAGCCGTATGGAGCGCCACGGCGTCTCCTATCCGGGATGGGAACAACACTTATGTGGCCCGCCATGGCCACGGCTACAGCCGGTTTGATCACACAGCCGACTATATCACCTGCAGTCTGGTGCAATTTGTGCCTTTGGGCGATCCGGTGAAAATTTCCCGGCTCGTGCTCCACAACAGCGGCATCCGGGAGAGGAAACTTTCGGTAACCGCTTATGCCGAGTGGGTGCTGGGCGTTTCGCGGGGCACGAGCGCCGCATTTGTCGTCACCTCGCGCGATGTTTCCAGTGGTGCCCTGATGGCCAGCAATGCCTGGACCCCGGCCTTTGCCGGACGGGTGGCGTTTTGCGATATGGGCGGGCGGCAAAGCGAGTGGACCTGCGACCGGCGCGAATTCATCGGCCGCAATGGCTCGCTGGCCGCGCCCGCTGCGATGAAAGGCCAAAGCCCGCTGGCAGGCAAGACCGGTGCCGGGTTTGACCCATGTGCAGCGCTGCGCACTCACCTCCGGCTGGAGCCGGGCGAGGTGAAGGAGATTATCATTTTTCTGGGCCAGGCCGAAAATGCCGCTTTGGCGCAGGCGCTAATCGCCCGTTATCGCCAGACCGATTTGAATGCGTCACTGCGCGAAGTCCGGAGCCATTGGGAAGACGTGCTTGGCAAGGTGCAGGTGCAGACACCCGACCGGGCGATGGACATCATGCTCAATGGCTGGCTGCTCTACCAGACGCTGGCCTGCCGGGTCTGGGCCCGCTCGGCCTTTTACCAGGCCAGCGGGGCTTATGGCTTCCGCGACCAGTTGCAGGACGGCATGGCACTGGTGACCGCGCGGCCTGACCTGACGCGGGCGCATCTGCTGCGTGCCGCCGGACGCCAGTTTGTGGAAGGCGATGTGCAGCACTGGTGGTGGCCCAATACCGGCCAGGGCGTGCGCACCCGCATCACCGATGACCGGGCCTGGCTAGTTTATGCCACGCTGCATTATGTCGAATCCACCGGCGACCGGGCGGTGCTGGACGAGCGGGTGGCCTTTCTGGAAGGGCAATGGCTGGCACCCGGCGAACAGGACAGCCTGTTCATGCCGATGACATCGGAGACCAGCGCCAGCCTCTATGAGCACTGCGCCCTGGCACTCGACAAAAGCCTCGCCCTCGGCAGCCATGGCCTGCCCCTGATGGGGTCTGGTGACTGGAATGACGGGATGAACCGGGTCGGCGAAGGCGGACAGGGAGAAAGCGTCTGGCTGGCCTGGCTGCACTGCGCCACCCTGCCGCGCTTTGCTGCCCTCGCCGACGGGCGCGGCGAGGGTGTCCGGGGCAAAAGCTGGCGCAAGCATGCCACCCGCCTGCAAAAATCGCTGGAAAACGCAGGATGGGACGGGCTTTGGTACCGCCGTGGCTATTATGACGACGGCACGCCGCTGGGTTCCTCGGGCAGCGAGGAATGCCAAATTGACGCTATCGCGCAGTCCTGGTCGGTTTTTTCAGGGGCGGGGAACATTGCACACGCCCGCACGGCGATGGAATCTGTGGCCCGCGAACTGATTGACCGGGAGCACCAACTGGCATTGCTGTTCAAGCCGCCCTTTGACAAGACCACCCATGAACCCGGTTATATCAAGGGCTATCCGCCGGGCATACGTGAAAACGGCGGGCAATATACCCATGGTGCCATCTGGTCGATTATCGCCTTCGCCATGCTCGGGGAAGGCGAGCGTGCCAGCCAGCTGTTCTCCATGCTCAACCCGGTCAACCATTCCACAACGCCGCAACAGCGGGAGATTTACAAAGTGGAACCCTATGTCATTCCGGCGGATGTCTATGCGGTTGCGCCCCATTGCGGCCGCGGTGGCTGGACCTGGTATACCGGTTCCGCCGGCTGGATGCTGCGGGCGGGCCTTGAGTATATTCTGGGCCTTCGCGTGCTCGATGGCAGCCTGCACTTTGCCCCCTGCATCCCGCCAGGCTGGCCCAACTTCACCATCCGGTTCAGGCACGGGTCCGCGATGTATGAGGTCAAAGTCTTCAATCCGCACAAGGTGTGTGGCGGCATCGCCCTGGTGCAGCTGGATGGCATCGACATGCCCGCAGGTAGTGTGAAAATCAAGCTGCTGGATGACGGGGTCCAGCACCGCGTCACCATCACTTTGGGGCCGGCGGCACCTTCTGCGTGACAGCAGTGGAACCTTGGCGGAAGCAAAGCGTTAAGATTTGTGCTTTCCGCAATTCAGGGAGTTTCGCATGCGCAGATTTGTCGAGCCGCCGCCTTCTGCCCGGTGCATCACCTGCAACGGGTTGTTGAGCCTCAAGAAGGTTGATACCACCCGAGGGCTGATTGGCATTCACACCAATATATTTGCCTGTTCGACATGCGCGCGTGAACAATCCGTGGCAATTCGCCAGGACATATATGCGTCGTGCCCAGGTGTGCCTCTCAGGGCTTCGGTTGGTTGACCGGGTGCTGACGCCAGGGACAGGTGGCAAACGGATACAGGGGAACCAAATCCCAAGTCCTGCATTTATTTGCTAGGGGTCGCTGGAGACCCTCATCCAGGGAGATTGTCATGAGCAGCACCACCGACAAAATCAAGGGCGTGGCCAATCAGGCCGCGGGCAGCGTCAAGCAGGCCGTTGGCAAGGCAACCGACAACCAGAAGCTGGAAGGTGAAGGCCTGCTGCAGAAGGGCAAAGGCAAAGCCCAGGAACTGGAAGGCGATGCCAAGCGTGCCGTCAAGAAAGGCTTGGATCTCTAGCAAGAACGCGATCCGCTGGCGGCCCTCCGGTCGCCAGCGTTTTGCTGCGTTGTGCCGGTTAAACGCCCCCTGTCTCAAGAGAGTTCTTCCTTGGCAACCCGCGACCAGACAAAAATCCCCAGTCCCATCGTCGCCACTTCCCAGCTTCTGGCGGAACACCGGGAGCGGGCGACCCCTTTGCAACGGGCGATCCAGAAGCTAACCGCACTGGCCGCTCACCCCTATTGCACGGTCATCATCACCACGGCTGTGGTTTTGTGGATCAGCGGCAATTTTTTGGCCATGTTGCTGGCAATTCCACCTGTTGAGCCGCCACCGTTTTTCTGGATGCAGGGAATTGCTGGATTGCTCAGCCTGCTGGTGGCCCTGCTTCTGGTCTCAACCCAGCGGCGCGAGGCCCAACTCGCTGACCGCCGCGACCATCTAATCCTGGAAATGGTGATTCAGGCCGAACGCAAAAGTGCCAAAGCCATTGAATTGCTGGAGGAGGCGCGTCGTGACAACCCGTTGTTGCGTAACCGGAATGACCTTGAGGCCGATATCATGTCCTTGAAGACAGATCATGTCAGCGTTCTGGGAGCAATCGGCGAAGTGCAGCCTTAGGTGCAGGTCAATAATTGCCTGCACGAAGGGAACCCCAGGAGTATTAAGGCGTTCCTCCGACTGCGAAAGCAACGATTCCGGTGGTGAAATATCCGGAACATGCCGACCAGATAACAGGAGCACAAAATGCGACACATGACAACAATTCTGGCATTGGCCGGCACTCTGCTGGGTTCAGCCGCGCTGGCCCAATCTGCAGTGCCCGGCGACCCGCCTGCCAAAACCATGGTCAAAGCTGCAAATACCGTGTCAATGGAGCAGACGATGGTGTCCGATTACATTGACCAAAATGTGTATGGCCCCGGCGAACAGTCGATTGGCGAAATCAAGGATCTGGTTTTCGATGCTTCCTCCGGCTCCGTCACTTTGGCCATCATTGGCGTAGGCGGCTTTCTGGGCATGGGCGAGAAAAGCGTCGCCATTCCGTTTGCGCAGTTGAAGCCGGTAACGAAGAACGGCAAAACTTGGCTGATGGTGACTTCGACCAAGGAAGAACTGAAAGCCGCACCCGACTTCAAGCGCCAGGCTGCCCTCAACAGCAAGCCCATGACCCCGGTCGTGGAACCCGCCATGAATGCCGCCGCGCCCGCTCCGGCAACCACTGGGGGGGCCCTCAACAGCAAGCCCATGACCCCGGTCGTGGAACCCGGCATGAATGCCGCCGCGCCCGCTCCGGCGGTTACGGCGGATGCTGGCCGCAATCCCCCGCTGCCAGGGGCCAACAGCTTTACTGAAGCCCAGGTCCGCTCCCGCCTCGAAGGCATGGGTTATTCGGCCATTGGCGGTCTGGCCAAGGATGACCAGTCGATCTGGCGCGGCACGGCCACGAAGGACGGCACCAGCGTGAAAGTCGCGGTTGATTACAAGGGCAATGTTGTCGCGCAGTAGCGCCCGGCAATGATCCCTGCATTACATTCCCGAAAGGACAGAACATGCAAACCATCAGTGCACTATTCGATACCCATGAAGACGCCATTGCGGCGTTGAAAGAGCTGCGTAGCGCTGGCGTGCCGGAATCCGACATCAGTTTGATGGCCAGCGGAACCAATAACCGCGAATTTGTTTCCGGCGAACATTCCGACATGACTGGCGCAGAAACCGGTGCTTCGCTCGGTGCCATTCTGGCAGGCGGTGCCGGCCTGCTGGCGGGATTGGGCATGATGGCCATACCAGGCATTGGCCCGGTTGTGGCCGCTGGCTGGCTGGCTTCCACCGCAGCGGGTGCGGCGGCGGGGGGTGTGGCGGGCGGGTTGCTTGGCACGCTGGTCGGTGCGGGTGTGGACCGCTCCGATGCGGAAGTGTACGCCGAAGGCGTGAAGCGCGGCGGCACACTGGTCTCGGCCAGGGTTGACGATGTCATGGCGGTTCGTGGCCAGGACCTTCTGGACCGTGCGCAGCGTGTTGATCTGACAGACCGGAAATCCCAGTACCAGCAGCAGGGCTGGAACGGATTTGACGACACTTTGCCGCCAATTGGTGATCCGGCCCTTAGATCCGGGGCTTTGCGCTAGGCCTGCAGCGGCGACGGCAGTGGCCGGGCAACTTTGCCCGGCCCGTGGTTGCGGGGCGCAATCCCTTGCGGGTCTTGTGGAACCTTTGTGCCCGAAGGTCGTTAATTTCCCATTCCACCCGACCGCTTAGGAGAGCGTTATGACCGCTGAAGACTCACTGAACCACAAGTCACCCGACCTTTCGGTGGAACTCGCCCAATTGCGCGACGATTTTGGTCACCTCGCCAGCTCCGTGTCCGAGCTGGTCAAACAGCAGGCCAGTTCGGCGAGCAATGCCTTGCGTGACCAGGCCACAAAGGCCGGCAATGCGGTGGCCAGCAATTTGAGCGATCTGGGAACTTCCGCCTCCAGCATGACAGAGGGTGCCCAAGCCAGCGTGATGACGGCCAGCCGGGATATCGAGGCGTCCATCGAACGCAATCCGCTCACAGCGGTTATGGTTGCAGCGGGAATTGGCATGGTGCTGGGAATGATCAGCGCCCGGACCTGAACGCCTGGGTCACCAACCCGTGACCGCGCAAGCCGCAGCAGCCCCAAATTTGCCCGATTGATGCGCCGCCCGGATTGCGGTAGTCACTCCTTGCCGGCCTGATTGAAAGTGGTGCAACCTATAACGGTCCTGGAAAAAATAGTTTCCCTTCGGTGGAACTCTTCCTGGTCTGGCAAGTTGGCCAATTTGAGCCTTTACCGGTGCGGGCATGACGCCTCTTGGCGGGAAGCAGTGGAGAGCAATGTGCCCGTCGACGAGAGAAACCAGCAGGATGATGGATCGGCACTTGACGCTGCTGCCTCTGCTGCTGCCGGGAAAAAACGGGTGCCCGGCCTGGCTCGCGAAATTCAGGCACAGATCGGACGCAAGCTGATGGCCGCCTATGATGATGTTTTGCAGCAGCCGGTGCCTGACCGCTTTCTGCTGCTGCTGGAGGAACTGGATCGCAAACCCGGTGATTCGCAAGGAGAAGCCGGCAAAGCGGAATAGTGCCGCGGGACTCCAGCGTTCCTGCAGCACGAGGGAGACAATCTGATGTTGTGGAATTTATCCAGCCTTTTATACTATCACATTCGCGCCGCTGATGGCGAAATTGGCGCAGTCAGCGATGTCCTGTTTGATGATTCCAGCTGGAAACTGCGATGGCTGGTGGTTGATACCGGCAATTGGCTGCCTGGCCGCAAGGTGCTCCTGCCGCTCAATGCCCTGCAGCAACCCGATGCGGATGCGCGCATATTGCCGGTGAACCTGACTATGAAGCAGGTCAGGGACAGTCCGGACATCGATACGGACATGGCAGTCACCCGCCGCCACGAAGCGCATGTATTCGACTTTTATGGCCTTGATCCCTATTGGGGCGGCAATCTCGTGCCGGTCAGCAATGCCATGGCTTTGCCGTTCATTGCGCCTCTAGCTCCCGACCAGCAGCGCGAGCCTGATTTGCCATTTCCAGCGCCTGGAGAAGAGGGCGATCCGCATTTGCGCAGCGCGGAGGCGACCAATGGCTATAAAATTCATGCCTCCGACGGCGAAATCGGTCACGTTGCGGATTTTCTGATCGAGACGGAGGATTGGGGCATCCGCTTTCTCAAGGTTGACACCGGAAACTGGTGGCCGGGACAACTGGTGCTGATCCAGCCGCAACTGGTGCAGGATATTGCTTGGGCTGAACGTCTGATCTCGATCAACGTTACCCGGCAAGCCGTCAAGGACAGCCCCCCGTACCAGGCTGGCATGACGGTGGATGGAGCCTATGAGGAGAAGCTGGCGGCGTACTACAATTATGGCGGGGGCCTGGGCATCGTGTAGCGCTCCGGTGCTGTTGCGCCATGCGCCTGCTGTGATTGCAAGAATGGATTTTCGTCATGAACCCGCTGAAAATGCTTGAAGCCTGCGGCCAGTCGCCCTGGCTGGATTACTTGCAGCGCAGTCTGGTCAGCAATGGCGAGCTGCAAAGGCTTATCCAGCAGGACGGCCTGAAAGGCGTCACCTCCAACCCGTCGATTTTTGAACGGGCCATAGGGGGTTCCGACGAATATGCCGGTGCCATCCATGATTTTGCGGCCCGCGGCACTCCGGCGACGGCAGCAATCTATGAGCATCTGGCAATTGACGACATCCGCGCGGCTGCCGACCTTTTGGCCCCGGTCTATGAGGCGACAGTCGCGCGGGATGGATATGTCAGCCTCGAATGCTCGCCGCTTCTGGCCAACGACACACAGGCAACCAT
>JAYVYA010000113.1:0-2880 GCA_043784745.1 Hyphomicrobiales bacterium | reverse complement strand
ATCTGGACACATGTTGACAGTGAAATGGGCAATCTTTTCGGGGTCTTGCTCGGAACAGATTCGGAGGCTGCATTAGAAGTTTTCTTGACGCTCCGTCGGTCAAGCAACCAGAGGGAGGCGCTACAAGCGGCGGCAAAATTCGCATTGTCAGGTAATGAACTTATTGCATTTCAATCTATTTTTAGTATTTACAAATATTTGGAAATACAACGTAACGACCTCGCTCATGGTTGTTTTGGAATATGTCCCGAAGATTCATCTATATTGTTTTGGATCGAAGTAAAACACCACGTCCACTTCCAGATGGAGGTGCTTTCGAGGGAATCAAAAGGCCACTTCGCATTGGATCGTCATGCACGCCTTAAAGATCATATGTTCGTCTATCGGGACAAAGATTTGCAAGTGCTGTATGATGAAATGGAACAATTCTGGTGGACAATTTTCTACTTTAACGGGTATCTTCGCGATCCAAATAATACAGGCCGCAAGGACGAGTTTACGCGAATTTGTGATTTTCCGCGAATGCGGAATGAAATGTCTCTGCTCCATTTGAAGAAATAATATGGTTCAGCACGGTCTTCCCAAGGTCTCTTTGCGAAATTTTTCTGGCCCCATTGATCCCCCTTACAAAACCACCTCAATCCCCTTCCGCCGGATCACATTCAGCAACGCCAGCGCCGCCCCGGTCGGCAGTTTCACGCCGCGCTCCAGTTGCGAGACATAGCCCGGCGACAGGTTGAGGTTGCGGGCAAAAACCGCCTGGCTCATGTGCGCCCGCTCGCGCAGGGAGCGAATTTCACCCGGCTCGATGGGGGCGGCAATAACCGCAGCCTCGGAATCATCCAGATGACGGAGCGTGATTTTCTGGTAGGCGGCGTCATCAAGCAAACCGAGGGTGTGCAAATCCTTGGCGGATTCCAGAATCTCTGCGGTTAGACGGCTATGAGCGTCCATTTTCTTGCGGTTTGTCATATTCGCACTTCCTGTAAAAATTTGCCTTCGACGGCCAGCTTGATTGTCGTTTCGTCAGCTGCCAACCACGCGAGAGCGGTTTGCCTCAGTGAGACAACCTCATTGTCGGTTACGTTGGCAATATCGCTTTTGGCAAAGCCAAACACGAATACCGCCCGGTCCCTCATCCTGAATCAGATCAGCATGCGGTAACCGCCCCTTGCACCCTGCCCCGCCCGGGCCACCCTTTGCTTGATCAAGCCGCCGCCCAAGTCCGCATCCACCAGACCGCGCCCGGCCCGCTCGACCGCTTCGGCCAGGCTCGCATCGGTTATGCGCTCGCTCCGGGTGAAGCGGGCGACGGATTTGACCTGGAATATCCGCAACACGCTTCCTCATTCAATGAACTATAATACTATGAATTATAGAATGCAAGCGCTGACCCGGAATCTGGACGGAGATGTTTTGATTGGGAGTTCAAGTGACTGAGTTCTTTCATTCTCAATTAAAATTGCCCGCTCCACCCCTACCCCATCCCCGCCACTTCCCGGCTCAGCCCCTTCGCCTCCAGTTCCAGCAGATAGGCGGTCCATTTCTGCGCGGCGTGGTGGCCCAGCTCATGCAGGTAGGCCCAAGTGAAAATGCCGCTGTCGTGCCCGTCGTCAAACACCAGCCGCACGGCATAATGGCCGACAGGCAGGATATCGCGGATGGCGACTTTGGCCTTGCCGCCGACCGTCTTGCGCTGCGCTGCCGAATGGCCCTGCACCTCGGCACTCGGGCTGTGAACCCGCAGCAATTCCGCCGGAAGATCGAACATGCAGCCATCCCCAAACGTCACCCGCAAGTTGGTGCCTTTGCCGGTCAGGCGGATTTCCTCGGGGGCGGAATGGGTGTGGGACATGGAAAACCTTTTAATATCACGCTGCGCGCGTCGGGGCTTCGGCCATGCGGCGTTTAGCGGAATCGGCCAGATAGGCCGAGCGGGATTGGCCAAGGGCGCGCGCCGCGCGGTCTATCCGGTCCAGCAAACGTTCATCCACTGAAATATTCACCCGCACCGCGCGGCCCGGCACATCAACCGGAACGGCGGCGAGCACGCCGCCTTCAACCCATTGCCGGGCGCTTTCGTCTGCCTGCAATTCGGACAGGCTGCGCAGATGCGGAAATGCCTCCTCATCCGTGCTCATGCCCTCGACATGAAAGGCAAGGGCCTGTCCGCCGCGCAAAATCACCTCATCCAGCGATTCAGCCGTGCTGATGCAGCCGGGAAAATCAGGGAAGGAAATGCCGAACAAACCATTTTCCTGATGGATGACGCCGATTGCATGGCTCATGATGCGGCCTTTCTTGATGGAGATGTATTTACCATTTCCAGCCTGCTTGCTGGAAAACAGAACGCAGGGTGCCCGTCGGAATCTCGCGTTGTCCGGTATCGATTGTTACGCGGCCCCGGCGCAATGGATGCTTGTATTGCACATGGTCTCCGGGGCCTTTGCGGACAATGATCCAGCCTTCATCTGCAAGACGTGTTTCCGTATCCCGGCGACCTGCACTATGCTGGCTGCGTCCCACGATCGCCCCCAAAATTGCGGCTTAACCTAAGCTCAATTTAGTCGGCCAGCAAGTCCATTGCGCAATTTTGCGCAAGAACTGCGTCTGGTTATCACCTACCAAAGGGTTCTTACATTTAGCCCCTCCCCGTTATATATTCATGTCATGACATTGCTTCTTGATCCCCCGTCGCTGGTTGCCCCGCTCATCGACCCTTTCGGTCGCGCCATCACCTATCTTAGGGTGTCGGTGACGGACCGCTGTGATTTTCGCTGGCTTCATTTTTTTATTTCTAGCGAAAATCAACAGTCCAATTTGGCGATAGGTTTTTTTGTCCAGTTTGATAGAACCGAGCAATGCGCGGATATACCGTAA
>JAYVYA010000112.1:0-4816 GCA_043784745.1 Hyphomicrobiales bacterium | reverse complement strand
GCGGGATCTCTGCGCCAGAACGACCGGGACGGTCGCGGTCCGGAGGGGTCAGGCCACATTGCGGGGCACCGGCTCCTTGGGCCGCACCAGCAAATCAACCCGATAATCCAGGCCGTCGAGGCAGCGCACCAGCCGGTCCAGCGTAAATTTGCCGGTGCGCCCTGTGGTGATGGCGGACACGTCGGGCTGCTTGACGCCCATGAGTGCGGCGGCCTTCGATTGTGTCAGGCTGCGCCGCTGGAGGATGGCGCGGATTTCCCGCGACAGCTTGGCCTTGAGCAGCTCTTCCTCCGGGTTGTCAAAGCCGAGATCGGCGAAGATGTTGTCGCTGGCGCGGGTGATAGTGGTGTCGCCGGTCATGTGTTGAACCCCTTGCTGTAGTTTTCGCGGTAATGCGCTTCAGCCGTTTTCAGGCGCAGCTTTACCAGTTCGATGTCATGTTTGGGTGTTTCACTGCCCCTGTTCGACTTTTTCTGAAAGCAGTGCAGCACATAAATCACCCCAAGAAACCGGACGGTATAAACGCCGGCAGGTGCATAGGCGCGACAAATTCCTCGCGCAGGAGGGTGCCGGGGTGGGGGACGGGGATTTGGCGGGTCCTGCGGGTTTCTCAAAAAAATCAATAAGCTAACCATAACGCCATCAACGAATTTAGCTAAAGCCATAGTTCTAGAGTTGCAGCCAATCCGACATGCGTTGTTCAATTTTTGTTTCTTTACCAAAAATATCCTTAACACATAATTCAAAAATAGTTCCTTGCGACAGCACAACCTGGCGTTTCATTTTGACATAAAACAGAAGATACCCGTAAACGGGTATTTGAGTGAGGTCTATTAGTTTGGTCTTTTCTTCGAGTGAATCAGAAGACCGTATCACAATGCTATTGACCGGACCTCCAACTCGTAGAGAGTCGGGAATTCCAGTCAGTTGGGCTCTTATTGGTGGCGTGTTTTTGGTTAGGACAAAAAGCGACCAATCAGTAGCGACGCTTGGCGACCCGGTGTTCCAAATTTTGGCATTGAGGGCTATGCCCGTCATGCCATGCACACTCGCCATGTCTGGTTCAAAAACATTCGCTCCTACCATCGCGAGTTTGATGTCTGGCTTCACGTTGGAAACGATTGTCGAGCTTCCTCTCAAATGAGCGGCAATCAACCCGGTGCTAACTCCGGCAAAAAATATTCCGGTTCCGATCCCAGTGTACATTGCCCAAAGAGGGAATTTGGGCCATCCTTCAGGAGCGAGGCTCCAAACGCCAAAAATAATTGCCAGAGCTATTCCAAATATTCCAATTGCACGGTCCAGCATTTTTGCTCCCGAATGCTATATCTGCTCCAGAAATGAATTTAATCACATTATCGCACAACTGCAATCAACGTGTTGAATTTGAAATGCGATTCCCCCCTCAATCCGCCTTCTTCCCAATCCGTATCCCCAGCTTCTTCACCCGGTGCCACAGGCTGCGCTCACTCACCCCCAGCGCCTCGGCGGCGCGCACCTGCACGCCCTCGGCGCGCTCCAGAGCCTCCACAATATAGCCGCGCTCAATCCGCGCCATTTCGGCGTCAAGGTCGGCGGGCACGCGGGTGACTGTTTGCCCGCCGGCATCCTCAAACAGGTAAGGCGGCAAATCGGGCACATCCACGCTCGCCCCCCTTGCCACAATCACGGCGCGCTCGACACAATTTTGCAATTCGCGGATATTGCCGGGCCAGCGGTAATTGACCATGGCGGCCAGGGCGGCGGGGGTGTAGCCGAGGATTTGCTTGCCCATGCTCTCGTTGAACTGTTTCAGGAAATGTCCGGCCAGCAGCGGCACATCCTCCACGCGCTCCCGCAGGGACGGCACGTTGATCGGGAAGACGTTGAGGCGGTAATACAAATCTTCGCGGAACCGCCCGTCCGCCACCGCCAGCCGCAAATCCTGATGCGTTGCCGCAATCACCCTGACATCGCTCTTGACGCTCTGGGTAGCCCCGACCGGCTCAAAGCTGCGCTCCTGCAATACCCGCAGCATTTTCACCTGGATCGCCACGGGCATGTCGCCGATTTCGTCGAGCAGCAGCGTGCCGCCCTCCGCCGCCGCAAACCGCCCGGCGCGGTTGGCGCTGGCCCCGGTAAACGCGCCTTTGACATGGCCAAACAACTCGCTTTCCAGCAGCCCTTCGGGGATCGCCGCGCAATTGACGCCGATATAGGGCTTGGCCCGGCGCGGCGAGTTGAAGTGGATGGCGCGCGCAATCACCTCTTTGCCGGTGCCGCTCTCGCCGGTCAGCAGCACGGTGGCGCGGCTCTCGCAAACCTCGCCAATTTGCTCGATCACCCGGCGGAACGGGGCGCTGGAGCCGATCAGCTGGTCAAACCGGTAGCGCCCCTCCAGCTCGCCGCGCAGCCGCTCATTGTCGCGGATCACCTCGTTGAGGCGCAGCGCCCGGCGCACGACGGCCTCGACCTCGCTGATTTCAAACGGTTTGGACAGATAATCGAACGCGCCTTCCTTCACCAGGTCCACCGCATCGCGCACCGAGGCAAAGGCGGTTATCAGCACCACCGGCACATCGGGCCAGCCGCGCCGGACCTCGTGCAGCAATTGCCGCCCGTCCATGCCGGGCATCCGAAGGTCCGACAGCACCAGGTCAATCGTCTCGCGCTTCATCACCTCCAGCGCTTCCTGGCCATTGCTGGCGGTCTGGGCGGAAAAGCCAAAGCTGTCCATCGCTGTTGCCAGCACATCGGCGAGGCGCGGCTCGTCATCGACAATCAGGATCGAATGGCTCACGCGTGCGCCTCCCCGGCAATCGGTGCCAGTGTGATGGTGAAGGCTGCACCGCCGCCCGGTGCCGCCGCATAAAACGCCCCGCCGCCATGGGCTTCGGCCACCGTGCGCACTTTGGCAAGGCCGAGGCCGGAGCCGCGCGCCTTGGTGGTGAAAAACGGCTCAAACAGCCGCGCCCGCGCCTCCTCCGGCACGCCCGCGCCGGTGTCGGCAATGGTGAGGCTGCAGGTTGCCCCCTCGCGCGCGATCCGCCCGCTCAGGGTGCCGCCCCTCGGCATGGCATCGACCGCATTGAGCACCAGGTTGAGCAATGCCTGATAGAGCTGGTCCGCATCGCCTTCCACAACCACCCCCGGCGCTTCATCTTCAATCACAAAGCGGATTTTGCGGTTTTCCAGTTCGTGCGCGGTAAAATCCGCCACCCTTTCCAGCACATCGCGCACCGCCACCCGCTCCTGCAACGGGGCCTTGGGCTGGGCGAAATCAAGGAATTCGCGGATCAGCCCCTCGATCCGGCGCACTTCATCGACCACATAGCCGAGCAGCCGGTCCTCGCTGGCCGGCAGGCGGGCCTTGGAGCGCACCAGTTCGGTCGAGGTCTGGATGATGCCCAGCGGGTTGCGCACCTCATGCGCAATGACCATCGCTGCCTGCCCCAGCGCCGAAAGCCGGTCTTTGCGGCGCAAATCGGCTTCCAGCGCTTTCAGGGTCGAGAGCTGGGCGGCCATGGAATTGAAGCTGGAGGCCAGTTCCTCCACTTCCTTGCCGCCCGCCACTTTTACCTGCTGCTGGTAATCGCCCGCTGTCACCAGCCGCACGCCGCGATTGAGTGCCTTCAGTGGCCTCACCAGCAGGCCCGACATCCACAGCCCCGCCAGAATCGACAGGATGGAACCCAATGTGAACATGCCAACGAACAATTCCCAGCCGCCGATGCGCGGCAAAAAGCTCTCCTGCCGGGCAAGGCCGCAGAACACGACGCCCACCAGAGTGCCATCCACATCGCGCAGGCCGGCATAGACGGCGCGATAGGTGGCGCTATCCTCGTTATCATCGTACACCGGCTCGTCTTTGGCCTTCAGCTGCTGCAAAATCGTATCGGGAAGTTGTATCGTACTGCTTTCATTGTTCAGGGTCTCGAAGATGGGCACCAATGTGCCAGCAACGCTGGTGTAGAGGCGCAGGTCGAGCGAGGAGACGATCTTGATGCCGCCCAGCGAATCATCATCCACCCACGATCCCACCAGAACGAAATAAAGCTGGCCATTGTCGGTAAATTCCTGCACCGCGCCGGCCAGAATCTTGCGCCCGTCACTCTGGTGGAAATTCAGCAGCACATCCTGGGTTTTCAGCGGCAAGGCAACGGCTTCCGTGATCGGCCGGGAGCCAAAGCGCACTTTGCCCAAGGCATCATAAACCAGGATCATGTCATAGCCGGTGGCATAGACCATCTCAAATTCTGGCATGCTGGCCGCATCCGGGTGGTCGGCAAAATGCACTTCCGGCATTTTTCTGGCCAGTATCTGGCTCAGGCGCCCGGATTCCAGCTGGCTGTCGCGCACCTGCAACAGCATGAACTTGCTGGTCTCCTCCAGCCATTGCTGCACATTATCCTCAAAGGCCGAGGCAATCAGCCGCGTCGCCACATAGGTTGCCGCCAGCATCGGCGGCACGCTGACCAGCAGGAAGGCGACGACAAGGCGCACGCGAAGGGAAGCGAGGCGGTGGAACATGATGTGTGCTGCGCCCTCGCGATAATTACGCCCTGTCTGCCATGCCTTGCCGGATTCCCGAAACAATTTTCGCAATGCCGGCATCCTCAAGCCAGGGGCTGGTGGTGATGGTCAGGGTGCGGGCGGCGAGGTTGCGGGCGTTGGGGGTGGCGGAAGGCTCAAGTTTGCCGTCAAGATAGTCATAGTCTGGCAAGACATGGGCGAACAGTTTTGAAACGCCCAGCGTCGAGCCCCACAGAATATCCAGCACGGCCCCGCACTGGCGGGCGGAGGGCAGGGTGACCAGCACGAAAATGCAGCCGGGTTC
>JAYVYA010000111.1:0-4565 GCA_043784745.1 Hyphomicrobiales bacterium | reverse complement strand
GTTGCATGATAGCTGTGCGCCAGAAACTCCGGCCATTCCGCATTGACCTGATTGGCATAACCTTGCAGCAAAGTAATTTCGTGGCCCAGCTCAAACAGGACAAATTGCGTTGGCCGCTTCAGCGGGATCGACCCCTCAAGCCGGTCGAGATAGGCGATGATCCGCCTGTCTATATTAGACTCTTCCTTCAGTGCGGCGGAGAGGTTGGCCAACTGCCGCTTTAGGGCTTTGAGGGCGGCGGCAGAGGATTGGCCTTTCTGATCCGACTGGGCATTGGTTTTGGGGAGTGTCAGGAGATTGTTTTTGACGAAGGGTTCAATGGCGGCGAGGTGTTGGGGCGGGATTTTAGGCTGCGGTCCCTTTTCGGTGTCTTCAAGTTGCGGTGTTCTGAAAATTGCTTCTAAGACCGCTTCTCGCCTTGCCTCACCGTTCAGGCCAATCAGGGAGGTATTCGCAACTTGTCGCGCCCGCGAATCCAGCGATACAGGTTGCAAGAGAAACGACACGAGTTTTTGGTGCGTGTCGGACCGGTCAGCATTCAAAATCGCCGCCCATTCAGCCTGGCATCGCTCGGATGCTTCGTAATTTGGCGAGTGCAGCGCTACAAAGCGACCCGTCCGCGCAAGGCCGCGCTCTATCTCGGCAACGGAATCGCCAGCTTCCAAAACATCCCTGAAGCGCGCAAAGGCTGTGAGTCCCGTACTTTCGATGATTTCGCAAATTTCCCGCGCTTCAGCTTCATCATGGGCGCTGTAACTGATGAACAAGTCCCATCCGGGCGGCGCAAGAATGTCCTGAATGCCCAAGACATCGGGCTCTTCCATGATGTTGGAAATATGCCGGGGAAACCGGTAATCAAATTTCGTAGGCTTTTTCTCCGTTTCCTCCAGCCGCTTGATCTCCGCATTCACCACCTTCGGCCCCTGCGCCCAAATCGCTTCCGGCAGGGAAACGCGTGCGATAGCCATGGCCTCACTTTCCGGCTCGCGACCCTCAAGCAGCGCATCATACCAGCGGGTCCAAACATCCCAGTCTTGGTCAAGGGCGATGAGGTCAGATTTGAGCTTTTGCCACATGTTTTTAGCCCATGTCGGTGTTCCGTTTAACCACAGTGGTTCGACAAGGAATCTAGGAGCGCTAATTATCCTAGAAAGGGCCTCTGCATCGAACATTGCCGCAGCATCGACCTCAATTCGTGCAGTCGGACCACATGATGCGAATACAATTTTGCTGGCAGAATGTTGTAAGCGGTTGAAGGAAACGCTCCTGTCATTGAGCATTGTGGTCGCTGCTGCGCTGGCGGCTAACTCTAAAAATTCAAGACTGGAATATGAATCTTCTAAAAGTATTGAAGCCGATAATATTGAATTTTTTATAGTAGGAAATCTTGTTTTTATCATTGGTCCAATCGAAACACGCCAATATGCAAGCATAAAGTTGCCGTGTTGATTTTGATATATGCGTGAACTTTGGAATTTATAATTTGCAGAGGCGAAATTGTCGGTGAACCCCTCAGATATCCAGGCGAGCGGCAAAATGCGCAACGCAACCCGCGCGGCCATTGCCATTGCCCACACGTGTGCCTTATCGCCCAGCCAGCGTCCCAATTGATTTGGGTTTGAAACAATATTTGCCATGACTCAACTTCCACAATTATCGCTGCAAAAACCCAAATGCTCAAAAAATTGCAGGAATGTCTACCTACCCGTCCCCACACCCCATCGCCTCCCACTCCCTGCAAGCCAGCGCCACAATTCTCGACACTGGCTCCCGCTCCAGATAATAGCCAATTTGCCGTCGGCTGCGTCCCAGCAGCGCGCCTGCGGCCTGTTGAGTCAGCCGGTTGCGGGCCAGAAACGTGGCTAAATCTGTCGGGGTCATTTTCTGCTCCGCCAGATTCTCCATCATGTCCACCGTCATTTCGAGCTTTTCGTCCGCAAATGCCACCAATTCGCCGTCCTCTGTCAGGCGTGCGGTGGCAAACAGGGCGGCATTGCTGCGCAGTGGGCGGCAAATCTTGTAGCTGCCAATCAGCGGGGCAAGGTCAATTGTCTCTGTCCGCCTGGTTGCCCGCAGCGCGGCCAGACGCGGCATGGCAATGCCGCTGTCAATCGTCCCAGTCACGCTCCTTCAGCAACCCCCACCATTTTTCGCCCGCGTAATCAGGCGATGATCTGGTCGAGCGCCCGGATCAGCCGGTCCACTTCCGCCAAGGTGTTGTAATGCACCATGGAGACACGCACCACGCCATTGCCGTGGGCGAGGCCCAGCCGCTCGATCAGCCGGCGGGAGTGAAAATCGCCATAGCGCACGCCGATTTTATGGGGGTCCAGCTGGCGGACAATGCTGGCTGAATCCTCGCCAGCCACCTTGAAGGCCAGCGTGGGAACACGACTCGCCCGGTCAGCGGTTCTCGCACCAACGACCGTTACGCTGTTATGCGCATTCAGCCAGTCCAGCAGCCGCGCGGCAAGCATTTCCTCGTGCACGGCAACCGCGTCAAAGGCTTTCTCGATGGCCGCACGATCGCCGCTGCCACCGCCGAGTTCGTCAAAATAATCGACAATGCCGGTGCAGCCCCACGCAAGTTCATAGTTGGTGTTGCCCGGCTCCAGCTTCATCGGCACTTTGTCGCGCCCGTAGAAATAGTGATACAGCCCGTCCAGCTCCAGCAAGTGCTCGTATTTGGCCCAGAGCATGGCAAAATGCGGGCCGTAGACTTTGTAAAACGAAAACAAATAGTAATCCGCCCCTGAGGCCATGACGTCCACAGCGCGGTGGGGTGCGTAGGCAACCGCATCCACGCACAGCCGCGCCCCATGGGCGTGGACGAGGCGGGCGATGGCGGCAACCGGGTTGATGGTGCCGAGGATATTCGAGCAATGGGTGATGCAAACGAGTTTGGTGCGAGTCGTCATCAAAGCTTCGAGGTCATTCAGGTCGATGGCAAAGCTGCCCGGATCAATCGACCATGTCTTGAACACCACGCCGCGCTCTTGCAGGACCAGCCAGGGGCCAATGTTGGATTCGTGATCAAAATCAGTGAGAATGATTTCGTCTCCCGCAACCAGCTGGCTGGCCATGGCAGTGGCGAGAAACCGCATCAGCACCGTTGTGGAAGGGCCGAGCACAATTTCCTCCGCTCGGGCAGCTCCGGCAAAGCGGGCTATCTTGCTCCGCGCCTGCTGCATGCGGGCGCTGGCAAGTTCCGATACAGCATAGCTCGCTCCGGTTTGCACGCTGCTGGTCAGCATATAATCGGCGACCCGGCTGGCGACGCCGCCCAGAACCTGCGATCCGCCGGCATTGTCGAAATAGGCCCATTGATTGTCATCCAGCGCCGGGAAACGGGCGCGGACATGGTCAACGTCCAGCGGGAGGGTGGATTGCGCACTCATTTTCAGGCTCCTTAGGCGGGCTTGGCAATGCAAATTCATGCGCGCCGGTCTTTGGCCCAGATTTTCTCCATATGGCCAACAAGGCGCACGAGCGGCAAAAGCAGAATGATGTAGATGGCGGCGGCCGTAATCAGGGGCGTCGGGTTTGCAGCCAGCGCCTGGGCCTGCGTCGCCTGTTTCAGCAAGTCGGGCATGGCGACAACAGAGGCCAGCGCGGTGTCCTTCATGACGTTGATGGCATTTGAAGTGGTTGGCGGAATCACGATGACTAGCGCTTGCGGCAATATCACCTTGAACATCACCAGCATGGGACGAAGGCCGAGCGCACGCGCCGCCTCGAATTGCCCCTTGGGCACCGCCTCGATACCTGCCCGGAATATCTCGGCACTGTAGGCACCCGCCACCATCGAAATTGCGCTCATGGCGGAAGTAAACGAGGTCAGCCGCAGCCCGGCAAAGGGCAGGGCATAATAGATGATGATCAGCAAGACCAGAATGGGGATCGCCCGGAACAGGTCGATGTAGAAAATCGCCAGCCAGTTCCACGGCTTTGGCGCGTAGAGCCTGGCGAGCGCCAGCGCCAGCCCGATCGCAAAGCCGAGGAGGATGCTGAAAATGCCCAGCATCAAGGTTGTAGCCAGTCCGCTGAGAACCAGCGGCAAGGTTTCAAGAAAAACCTTGCCGTTCAGAAAGGTGTCAAAAACATTCATGGTCTCGATGCCGGCATCCGGGTGCTCAGGAATTGGTGTCCCTGAACACCATCATGCAAGGTTGGCCGGCAATTTCATGGCTTTGGCATGTCCAGCACGGTAGCCGTCGCCATGCCTGCATCTGGCTCGGTGCCAAACCAGGTTTTGTGGATTTTGGCAAGCGAACCATCTTTTTTCATCGCGGTGATGGTATCGTTGATTTTCCCCAGCAGAGGCGAGTTTTTGGCCATCATGACCGAATATTGCTCGGTGGTCTTGATACGCTCCACCACTGCGAACTGCGGCTTGTCCTTGACGTAATAGAGCAATGCCGGAATATCGGAAATGTAGCCGTCAATGCGGCCCGCTGCCAAATCCAGCATTGCGGGGTTAAGGCCCTCGTAACGCTTGATTTCCTTGATTTTGGTTTCAGCTTGATGCTGGGTTGCCCACATGTCGCCAGTGGAGCCGGTATCAA
>JAYVYA010000110.1:0-1556 GCA_043784745.1 Hyphomicrobiales bacterium | reverse complement strand
TTCATCCCGGTCGCCTCGTATTTCAGCGTCAATGTCTCCTCCCCCAACACGCCCGGCCTGCGGGATCTGCAGGCGGCGGCGGCGCTGGATGATCTTCTGGCCCGCGTGCTGGAAGCGCGCGATGCGGCGGCGCGGCGGGTGCCGGTGCTGCTGAAAATTGCCCCTGATGTGACGCTGGCCGAGCTGGATGACATCGTCCGCATCGCCCGCGCCCGGCGGCTGGACGGGATGATTATCTCCAACACCACCGTCTCCCGCCCCGCCAGCCTGAAATCACCTGCGGCGCGGGAGTCAGGCGGCCTGTCCGGCAAGCCCTTGTTTGCGCTGTCCACCGCCATGCTCGCCGCCACCTTTCTCCGGGCGGAACGACAATTTCCGCTGGTTGGCGCTGGCGGCATCGACAGCGCCGAAGCCGCCTGGACCAAAATCTGCGCCGGGGCCACGCTGGTGCAGCTCTACACTGGCCTGGTCTACGGCGGCATCGGGCTGGTGGGCGAGATCAAGCGCGGGCTGGCCCAGCGGTTGCAGCTGGGCAGGCACGCGGGGATTGGCGAGGTGGTGGGGACGGAGGCGCAGGCTTTGGCGACGCGCTGAATTTTATACTTTTGCGATTGCATTCTCCAAAATTCGGAATAAACTTTTATCAAGTTCGCCCATGTGCGCAAAAGCACGGCAAGGCGCGGCTGCCAGCGCTAGAGCATCAGCAGAATTTGGCAGACAAGGTTTGGCCAAAGGTTTGAAGCAGGAGGACGACATGACTGGCATTCGCAATATACTCGCTGGCGTCACGGCACTCACCGCTGTGCTTGCCCTCGCACCATCGGGCGCATCGGCGGCCAATGGCAACAATGGCGCGTTTCTCGGTGGTCTTGCAGTCGGCGTGATTGGGTCGGCTATCGTCAACGGAGCCGGTTCGCAGAATTACGGCTACCAGCCCAACGGCTTTTACCAGCCGCCCGTCTATGTTCGCCGCAACTGCTGGTATGAGGTGGTTCCGGTCTACGGCTCTTACGGGCAGTATGTCGGGGAACAGCGGGTTCGCCGCTGCAACTGACAATGGCACCAAAATGCCTGGCCCTGGCGTTCAAATATGCCGGGGTCCCGTTACAATAATTTTGGGGGATTACCATGAAACGTCAGCAAGCCTTGTTCGCCGCCGCGCTCGCCGGAATCGCGTTGGCGGTTTTTTCCAGCCCAGCCCTCGCCGATTGCGATGTCAATGGCGAGCCATTCCTGATGCACAAGAATGACAAGAGCGCCCACACCATTGTCACCGATGGCAAAGGCTGCGACCTCAACTTTTCAACCGATGCCAAGACCAAATTCCGCAGCGCCACCGTCGTCAGCGGGCCAAAGAATGGCAAGCTGGTGAAAGTTGAGGGTCTGGAGTTGGCCTACCACCCCAAACCCGGTTTCAAGGGGCAGGATGGCTTCGTGCTGAAGGTTTGCGGCTCCTCGCCGCTCGGCAGAGGCTGTTCGACGCTGAATTACACCACGACGGTTAACTAGCCCGCATTATTCAGCGCTTGAGCTTTGCGCCATGCAATGGGGTCGTT
>JAYVYA010000109.1:0-2922 GCA_043784745.1 Hyphomicrobiales bacterium | reverse complement strand
ACCCGCAATCACCCAATAGCCGACGCGGGGTGAAATCGCGGCAAAATCCACATGCTGGTAACCGCCGCCATCCCTGATTTTCAGCAAGGCCAGATCGGTCTTCTTGTCCGTCCCGACAATGGTGGCGCTGACGGTTTTGCCGCCATCCAGCACCAGCGAAACCTCGGTCGCGTTTTCGACGACATGGTTGTTGGTCACCACATAGCCGTCAGCAGAAATGATGAAACCGGATCCCTGCGCCTGACCCAAATGCGGCTTGCCACCCTGGTGCCCCTGCGGGCCAAAGCGCTTGAAGAAGTTCTCCATCTGGTCGCCCGGCGAAAACGGCGAAGCATCCGCCTCTGCCCCGGCACTGGCGACTTCCCTGGTCTTGACCTTGACCGAGACAACAGCACCGCGCACGGCATCGACTACGTCAGCAAATGAGCCGGGAGCAGACAGGGATGCCTGAGCGAGCGCGTAAGCTGGCTGGGGAGCCAGCAGCACGCCTTCCGCAAATGTCGCCGTCAGGGCAATTGCTGCCACAGCGCCCAGCAAAGCCAGGCGGGTGCGCGAGCGGGATTGCAAACCGGCAACGGGGGACTGCGCGGGACTTTCGGGTGTGAAACGGGAATTCATGACCATCTCCATCAAATTGTGAGCCAGCAGAAACTGTCTGGCTATGATGGAATGGGGATACACCAGCGCCGGTTACGCCGCAGTGGCGGGGGGATGAATTATTGGTAAGGCACCGGGCGCGATGGGTCACCTGCTTGCGCCATGATATTGGCCAGCTGTCCCTGCTCGGCCTCGCTGAGCGGCAGGGCGGCGGCTTGCGGGGTTTCCCGCCGGCGACTTGCACGCAGCATAGCCATCGCCCCGAGCATCAACGCAAGGCCCGGTGCCCCCCAAAGTGCCAGCGTTTCCAGCTTGAAGGGCGGCTGGAGCAGGATGAAATCGCCATAGCGGGCAACCAGATATTTCAAGATGACGGCATCCGGCTCGCCTGCCACCAGATGCTCGCGCACAATTTTCCGCAGGTCACGGGCGAGGTCAGCATCGGAATCATCGATGGACTGGTTTTGGCAGACCATGCAGCGCAACTGGGCGGAAAGGGCGCGGGCGCGGGCTTCCAGCGCCGGATTGGGCAAAATTTCCTCCGGCGTCACGGCCATTGCCGGGATGGACAGACACAGGCAGAACCACAATGCGCTGAATGTCCGCATGGTCATTCCGCCGCCTGCTGCCGGGCGGCCATTGGCCCAGCCGACCGGGCCCGCCTGGCAAAGCCAAGCCGCAAACGCCGGTCGGACAGCGACAAAAGCCCGCCAAAACCCATCACAACAGCCCCCAGCCAGATCAGGGAAACCAGCGGTTTCCAGTACAGCCGCGCGTCTATGCTGCCATCCGGTTTCTGGTCGGCAATACTGACGTAGATTTGTCCAAGGGAAATTGTGGCAATGCCCGCCTGCGTGGTCGACATGTTTCGCGAGGGATAAAACCGGCGCGAGGGCTGGATATTCATGACGCGCACACCGTCGCGCTGGATGGCGACGGTAGCCAGCGTTTCCCGGTAATTCTCGCCGTTCCGTTCCGAAATGCCTTCGAGCCGAATTTCGTAGGGGCCCACATGGTAAAGCGAGCCGGGCTGGATTGCCACGATATATTCCACGCCCCAGCCCGTCGCAGCCAGGCCCAGCAGCGTGATGCCAAACCCGGCATGGGCAATGGCCGCCCCCCAGGCCGCGCGTGGCAGGCCAGCGGCGCGGGCAAATGCCAGCGTGACGTTGGCCTTGCGCCCAAAAATGCGCCCGCCAATCTCGACAAACGACCCGATAATGAGAAACACAGACAAACCAGCAGCAACGGGTGCCGCCACAGGGCCTCCCCCCTGCCCCGCCGCCAGGATTGCGGTGGCGACAAATCCGGCCAGTGCCGCCAGCATCAGGCGCTGCGCCGCACCCAGCATGTCGCCGCGCTTCCACGCCAGCAATTGGCCCAGCGGCATGACAAGGACCAGCGCAACGGCGAACGGGGCAATCGTCAGGTTGAAAAATGGCGGACCGACCGAGATTTTGTCGCCCGTCAATGCTTCCAGCGCCAGCGGATAGAGCGTGCCTACCAGCACCGTCGCACAGCTTGCTGTCAGCAAAAGGTTGTTGAGCACCAGCCCGCCCTCGCGCGAGACCGGCGCAAACAGCCCGCCCGGCTTCAGGGCGCTGGCCCGCCAGGCAAACAAAGCCAGCGAACCGCCGATGAAAAACACCAGAATGGCCAGAATAAACACGCCACGCGCCGGATCATTGGCAAAGGAATGCACCGAGGTCAAAACCCCCGAGCGCACCAGAAAAGTGCCCAGAAGCGACAGCGAAAATGCCAGGATGGCCAGAAACACCGTCCAGATTTTCAAAGCCTCGCGCTTCTCCATCACGCTGGCCGAGTGCAGCAACGCGGTGGCGGCGAGCCAGGGCATCAACGAGGCATTTTCGACCGGATCCCAAAACCAGAAGCCGCCCCATCCGAGGGTATAATAGGCCCAGTACGAGCCCATGGCGATGCCAAGGGTAAGGAATATCCAGGCGGCCAGCGTCCAGGGCCGCACGAACCTCGCCCAGACCGCATCGATCCGCCCGGATATCAACGCCGCCACGGCAAACGAAAATGTGATGGAAAGTCCAACATAGCCCAGATAAAGCAGCGGCGGATGAATGGCGAGGCCAAGGTCCTGCAGGATCGGATTGAGATCACGGCCTTCCGCCGGCGCGGGGTTGAGCCGGGCAAACGGGTTTGACGTCAACAGGATAAACAGCAGGAAGGCCGCACTGACCCAGGCCTGCACGGCCAGCACATTCGCCCGCAAATCCCCCGGCATGTCGCGCGAAACAGCGGCAAGAGCCGCGCCAAACGTCGCGAGGATCAGCACCCACAGCAGCATCGAGCCTT
>JAYVYA010000108.1:0-4250 GCA_043784745.1 Hyphomicrobiales bacterium | reverse complement strand
CCCACAGCACCGGATCGCCAAGGCCGCATGCCCACATGGCCAAGGCCGTCGCCACGCCAACCGCCGCATTCATCAGGGAAATCGTCGCGAGATAGCCGGTGATATTGCTCTGGATTTCCCCGGCAATCTCGACCGCCCGGCGTTTGTCCCGGAACGTTGGCAACACCTGAATCAGTCCGCGCAGTAACCGGTCGCCCGATGCCAGCATGAAATACAGCACCAGCATGGTCGTCAAAAACACCCTTGCCGTCGCGGCCGTGCCAAACAGAACCACGCCCGGCAAGGCATCGCCGGAGGTCACGGCAATCGGGCCGCCGCCGGTTTTTGGACCCGAAGCGATGTTTTCAATATTATGCAGCATGTCCTGAAGGTAGCCGATCGGCTCGGCGAGGAAGGCCAGCTTTTGCTTGAGCACAACAAAACTGCCCGGGATTTTTTCGAGCCATGCACCCGATGGAATGGTGATGACATAGCCAAAGGCGGCAATGGCCGCAAAAACCAGAAGGATCAGCACCAGCGCCGCCAGCGGCATCGGCACCCGGGCTTTGCTGTGCATCAACTGCAAGCCAGGCTGCAGCAACATGTTGAGCAACGCGGCCATCACAATGGGCAATATCAGCTCCCGCCCAAAGTACAGCGCGCCAATGATGGCCAATACTGTCAGTATCGTGGCACCCACCAGCCGCGCCTCGCCCGCGTTCAGGGTGACGACGGTTACCTCCGCAGGCGTCGAACCATCTGGCGGATGCCCTGCAACGGTAAGCTTTAGCCTGCCTTCGTCGCCGGCGATTTTCTGCATGGACATTGAAGTTCGATCCCGGTCAGCAAGGGCGCGCGGGGTGACGCCCTGGAGTGAAGATGCGGCGGACGGGCCAGCGGCGCTGGCAAAGCACAAACTGTCTCACAGGGCAGGCACACCCACGGCTGTTTCACTCCGCGCCAAGCCGGAACCGGAAGTGTCCAGCTGCTCCAGCAACACCAGCAAATAGTCAGGAATTGGCTCGTGCAGGATGCCGCCGTAAAATTGTGCCAGTTTATTGCCAATCCGCCGCTGCGCTTCCCCCGCCATCACGCAGCCACCCGCCGCATTGTTGGTAACGGGCACTTCCCAAAGTTCTGCATTCGCCCGTTGTTCGGTCATTTCCATAATCCCGAGGTGTGGTGGTCCGGCTTCCATCCTGGAAGCGCCTGCGGCAAGGGTGACGTCAGGCTCTCCCGTTGAACAATGGCACCGTCAGCGTCTGAACTGCGGTGGCGGGACAAAGGTTCCCGCGCTCCAGAAATACGGCCGACACTGCATATTGACCCGCGAATGCGGTCCCTCAAAGGACGGAACCATTTGGCATTTGCGACGTTGCAACGGTCAGGCAAGCGACAATAACATTTCAGGGAAAACACGCATGGCGCACCCCAGCATCCCGCTATCGGAACTGTTGAGTTCGGTGGTCAGCTCGGCCAGCCAGCTGGCCCAGGCTGAAATCAGATTGTTCCGGGCCGAAATGCTCGGCAAGCTGACGGACGGGTTGCGACCGGTCATTCTGGTAGCTATCGCCTCCGGATTGCTCTTCCTCGGTACTTTTGTCCTGACAATGGCCCTGGTGCTGTGGCTGATCAGCGTTGGCGTCGAACCGTTTCTGGCCGCGCTCGGCGTCGCGGTTGCTTTCCTGATCGCGGGAGGCGCGTGTTTGTCCGCTGCCCTGTCGCGCTTCCGCCGGGTTGACCTGACGCCCGCCCGGACTTTGGCGCAGATGCGGGAAGATGCAATTGTCATCAAGGGGGAAATACATGGCTGAGCTGTCTTTGCAGGAGCACGAAAACAGTGTGGCGGAAGCCCGCGCCTGTTTCGCAGCCGCGCTTCACAACGCCCGCGATGAAATGAAGCCAGCCAGTTTGGTCACCCGGGCCAGGCAAAACGTCATGGCCCAGGTTTCGCCCGCCATAGAGCCCCTGATGCAACAGACCAGAGCTTCGTCGGGCTGGCTCGTGCTCGCAGGTTCGGCGGCGGCCATGCTGTTTGCGCTTGGACGCTCCAGCGTGCATTCCGGCACCGCCGAAACGGCACCTGCTGCTGTCAATGCAACAACCGGCGGGATCGCAACAACCGGCGGGATCGTGGCAGCAGAGGCAAAAGCAGCCTCCGTGCATGTGGCCAAACCGCATTCCAGCGGGTGGGTGCGGTCGGGTGTTCTGGCGGGAACCGGAATTGCCGCAGGCGCGTTTCTCGCCTCGCGGGTTCCGTTGACGGAGAGCGAGAAGCAGCATGGCGCTCCGCTGGGGCGGGAATTGACCAGTCTGGCAAAAGGGTTGATGCGCGACCATTCCCGTGACGCCCTGCTTGCTGCCGTCAATTCCTTCGGCATCGCCCGCAGCGCCGGGACACTGGTGGCCATCCTGTCAGCCGTTGCGGCGTCTGGATCTGCCAAGCCTGCCAGAGAATAGGCTTGCCACCTCGCTCAAGGCATTTGTAGGAACGGTGCAGCGCAATCCTTTGAGGGGCGGGCTCGCCGGGAGGGAAAATTGTCAGATCGCTCCGTCACCGACCAATTCCTTCGGGATTTGGACCCGCCACCCGATGGCAAGGCTGCGCCCGCGACGGCGCAAGCCCCGCTGGCAGGCTTGCCCCGGCCGTTTGCGGGGGTCGCGAGTGCCTTATGGCTGCTGATTTTGGTGATAGCCTGCCTGGTGTTCATTTTTTTCCGGTTTTCCGGCGTCGAAACGCAACGGGCCGTTGCCTATGAAATGGCCCTCGCCGTGCGGGCAGTGAAAGGCAATCTGCTGGATGCCGAAACCGGGCAGCGCGGCTTTGTGATCACTGGAGACGCGTCGTTTCTGCAACCCTACCGCGACGGTATGGCCCGCATCGAGAGCAGCCTGGCCGACCTGCGCATCAGGCTGGCAGGCGATCCCGCGCTGCGCGCCAGGCTGAACCATGCCGCCACGCTCTGGGCAAAAAAAGCAGCGGAAATGAACACCACAATTGAACAAACCCGGCAGGGCCGCAGCGCCGAAGCTTCCGCCCTCATCGCCGGTGGCACGGGCAAGGCATGGATGGAGGGCATCCGGGATGATTTGGACGCCATCAGTGCCAACAGTGCCCGGCAGGTGGCGGCGGCTCTCATCGACTTTCAGTTCTGGAGCCAGTGGCTGACCGGTTTTGGTGTTTTGGCCCTGCTGCTGGCGGTCTGGGCAGCCGTGTGGGAGATCGCCCGGCTGAAGCGCTTCCTCGGTCATTCCAGCGATTTCCAGGCGGATATTGTCGCTACAAACCAGACTCTGGAACAATTAATCGAGGACCGGACCCAGAGTCTGGGCAAAATCTCAGCGCAGCTGCAGGCCGTCATGGCAGCGACCGGAGAGGCGATCTACGCCAAGGACCTGCAATGCCGGATGATGTTTGCCAATGACAGCGCCCTGCGCATCATCGGCCTTCCCCGAAATGAGGTGATTGGCAAGTCCGTGGTTGAGTTCCATCCGGACCTGCAACAGGCGGAGGCCGTGATGCAAAACGACCGCAATGTCCTGGCCTCAGGCGTCAGCCAGATGATGGAGGAAGTCTATTCGACCGGTTCGGACCGGCGGGTGTTCATGTCCAACAAGCAGGTGCTCAAAAACAGCTGCGGCGAAATCATCGGCCTCGTCGGCATTTCCACCGATATCACCGGCCGCAAGGCCACTGAGGCGGCACGCTTTCTAAGCGAGCAGCGGTTTCGTGCCGCCGTCGATGCGTTTGACGGCATCATCTGGACCACCGATTCTGCCGGATCCGTCACCTGGACCAACCAAGCCTGGACCGCACTGACTGGCCAGAGCGTGGCCGAAGCTTCGGGCCCTGGCTGGAGCCAGTGCCTCCACCCCGACGATATTGAGCCAACACGTCTCCACTGGACGGATTGCCTCACCCGGCTGGTTCCATTTATGGGGGAATACCGGGTCAGGGCTGTTGGCGGCCAGTACCATACCTTTGCCGTGCGGGCGGTGCCTGTGCGCGACGAAGGGCAGAATGTCATCGAATGGGTCGGCCTCAACATCGACATCAGTGCGGAACGCCAGACGCAAAAACTGTTGCAACAAACTGTCGAACGGCTTGATGTCGCCCTCGCAGCCGGCAATACCGGAGCTTGGGAAATGCGTGCGGATCTGCCTGACGAAGGCGTATTCGATGAGCGCATGCATGACATCTGGAACTTGCCCCCCGGCTCGAATTTGGCGGATTTTGTCGCCCGCATTCATCCCGAAGACCGCAAGACCGT
>JAYVYA010000107.1:0-7226 GCA_043784745.1 Hyphomicrobiales bacterium | reverse complement strand
GTCAACCGCTGGGTCAACAATTCCATCGAACCGGTCAGCGACATGGACCATTGGGGCGTGGTGGACCAATGGGACCTGCCTGCGGACGGCAAGGGTGATTGCGAGGATTATGCCCTCCTGAAGCGCAAAATGCTGATCGAGGAAGGTTTTCCGCGCCAGGCCTTGCTGATGACGGTGGTCAAGGACAAGAAGAACGAAGGCCACGCCATCCTGACCGTCAAGACCAACCGCGGTGAATTCGTGCTCGACAATCTCAACAGCGAGATGAAGCCGTGGAATGCCACGCCCTACCGGTTCGTCAAGCGCCAGTCCCAGGAAAATCCCAACGTCTGGATCAGCCTCGGCACTCCCACCAGCGCGCCGCTGACCGTCTCCAAATAGGTCAATGCCCCGCCAGATTGAGCCAGGCGATCGAGATAAACCCGAAAATCGCGCAATAATATGCAAATGGGTTGAGCGCGCCAAGGTCGTGGTTCTTGAAATAGCGCATCAGGAACGTCGTGCTGGCATAGGCAAATACGCCGGAAATGGCGAAGGAGATCAGCGCCAGCATTCCGAACTGGGAATGGTCCAGTTTGGGAATCTGGTGCAGCGCCGCCCCAAAAATGATCGGCGTCGCCATCAGGAAGGAAAACCGCGCCGCATCCTTGTGATGCAGGCCCACCACCACGCCCCCGATGATGGTCGCGCCCGAGCGGGAAATGCCGGGGATCAGGGCGGTCGCCTGTGCCAGGCCAATGGCCAGCGCGCCTTCCCAGGTCAGCTGGTCGAGCGATTGCTTGCCAACGCCGCGAATGCGCTCGCCAACCAGCAGCATCACGCCGTTGACAATCAGGAACACAGCTGCCAGCAAAGGCGTGCTGAAGGCGGCACGCAGGTATTTTTCCAGAAAGAAACCCAGAAGTGCCGCTGGTATCGTCGCCAGAACCAGCAGCAGGAAGACGCGCCGCTCCGCCGCCACATTTTCGCCGCGCCCGATCACCGCCATGCCGAAGGTGAACCAGTCCCGCCAGAAATACACCAGAAGCGCCACCGCCGTGCCCAGATGCATGATGACGATAAGCGGGAGAAAATTCGGCGATTTCTCAATCTCGCTCCAGCCCAGCAGCGCGGGCAGCACCACGGTGTGGCCCAGCGAAGAGATCGGAAACAATTCCGTGATTCCCTGCAGAATGGAGATGAGAATGGCCTGAATGGTCGACATGGCAGAAATCCGGTTCGGGAATCGCGCGTGAATGCGCGGCTTTGTTGCCATGGGTTTGGCGGAAAAGCAAAGCTGGACTATACTTTGTTTGGCGCGCGGCGACTCGCAGAACGCCAGAATATTGGGCCGGGGCACCATGCAGGCTGACGTCGTCAAAATAATTCGCGCGAGGGACGCCAAGCTTGATCCCGAGCGGCTGGCGCTGAAATATGCCGCCATGCGCAAAAACCCGTTCGCGTTTTTCCGTGCCACCTGCGCGCTGTTTCACTTGGCCCTGCCCAAGCTTGGCCGCCTGATGCAGGCCCCGCCCGCCTGGTGCTGCGGGGATTTGCACCTTGAAAATTTTGGCACGTTCCGCGCCGCCAACAAGCTGGTGTATTTTGATCTCAATGATTTTGACGAGGCGCTGCTGGCCCCCTGCAGCTTTGATGTACTGCGGGCAACGGCCAGCATCGCTGTGGCACGCAAATCCCTTGGCCTGAGCCGGACACGCGAAACTGCCTTGATGCAGCTCTATGTCTCTTCCTATGCCGCAACCCTGCGCGCGGGCCGCATCGGCTGGATCGAGCGCGATTCGGCCACCGGCCCCATTGGCGAGTTGATGGCGCAGCTGAAGGGCATGTCGCGCAAGGATTTGCTCGACAGGCGCACGATTGTCTCGGGCAGGAGCCGCCGGATATTGATTGACGGGTCGCATGCGCTGGCAGCGCCTGCCAGCGAGAAAATCCGCGTTGCCCGTCTGGTGGACCAATATGGCCGCAAGCATGCCGATGCCATGGGCCTGCCCGCCGACTATTATGAAGTGGTCGATATTGCCCTGCGCATTTCAGGCCTGGGGTCCCTCGGCGTTGAACGCTACGTCGTTCTGGTCAAGGGTAAGGGCGGCGCTGACGAAATGCGGCTGCTGGACCTGAAGCGTTCGCGCCCTTCGGCGAGCGTCGGTGCGTCCCCGTGCAAGCAGCCGCACTGGCACAGCGAGGCGGAGCGGGTGTTTGCCATCCAGCAGCGGATGCAGGCCAGATCACCGGCGCACCTTGGCTTTATTGTAGACCGCAATCGTTCGTATATCCTGCGGGAACTGCAGCCGCGCGAGGACCGCCTCGACCTGTCGCAGGTCAGCAGCCAGCCGGACGGGCTGGAGACGGCGATTAAAAGCTTTGGCGAGCTGACGGGTTTCGCGCAATTGCGCGCCTCCGGCCGCCAGGGTGCGGCAAATGCCGATGCACTGATCGATTACGGCCACAAGGACAAATGGCAGATGCGTTTGCTTGGTTTGGCTGCCCAATGTGCGACCCGCGCCGAAGAGGATTGGGAAATCTATACCAAAGCCTATGACAAAGGTTTGTTCATAAGGGGTTCATCGTCTGCCGCATAATCCCGGGTCATGAAATCAGGTGCGATTTTCGGCTGCGGAATTGACCTTGGCCGGTTTTTGCAACAGGTTCATTCTGCGATGGTTTGCAACAGGAGTTGCGATCCACCCGAATCACACTGGGGAGTTTGATATGTCGATCCGTTTTAGAATGTTTGCCTTGTCCACCGCCGTTGGCGCGGGCTTGCTGGCGCTGGCTTTGCCCAATGCCGCTTCCGCCCAGGCCCTGTCGGTGCAGGAATGCAGCGTGAAATATCAGGCCGCCAAAACTGCCGGCACTTTGGGAGGCCAGACCTGGGGCGCGTTCCGCTCGACCCAGTGCGCCGCCGCCGCACCAACCCCTGTGGCGGTGCCCGCTCCCGCCCCCGCGCCGGCACCCGCTGCTCCGCCCAAGCCGGTGGTTGCGGCGCCCAAGCCGGTTCCGGCACCCGTTCCCGTTCCCGCACCGGCTCCGGTGGCTGGATCGCCCGTACTGCCCACGGCGATTTCCGCCGCCCATGCCAGCGAAAAACCCGGCAAGGGCCGTGAAAACACCTGCCTTGACCAGTACAAGGCCAACAAGGCCGTTGTCGGTGCCAATAGTGTGGATGCCAATGCCGGTCTGAAATGGATCCAGAAGGGTGGCGGCTATTACAGCGTCTGCAACAAGCGCCTGAAGGGCGAAGCTTGATTGCTGGTTTGAAGTTACGCCCCGGAACGAAAGTTCCGGGGTTTTTTGTTGGGAGATACCTGGCCGTCTTGCAGGTGAAGATTGCAACTGGTTCAACTTTGGGTGATAACAGCGGTGCCGCGCTGACACCGGGCAATGTGGGCCGCCGGGATTATTATGAACGAAATTTCTTCTGTGACGGCCAATGCCGAGCAGCTTGACTCCGGGCTTGTCGCGATCTGCGCCGTGGCCGGCTATTACCGCATTGCAGCAGACCCGCACCATTTGCGCCGCGAACTGGCCTTGCAGGGCAGGACCGCAGACGGGCAAGACCTGGTGCGCGCCGCCCAGCAATGCGGCCTCAAGGCCCGCATTGTCGGCAAGCTCGCACCGAGGCGGCTGAAAACCTTGCCAGTTCCGGCCATTGCCCAGTTGAAGGAAGGGCTTTTTGTCGTCTTCAGCGGGCTGATGCCCAATGGCAAGTTCCGCATTGTTGATACGCTGACCCGCGTGGCCCAGGAGCTGACGGTTGAGGAATTGCTCGCCACGATTGAGCCACAGCTGATCCTGCTGGCCCGCCGCATTGGCGGGGCAGGGATTGACCCGACCACGTTCGGCTTCCGCTGGTTCATCCCCTCCATCTGGCGCTATCGCGGACCGCTGGCGCATGTGATGATCGCCAGCCTGTTCGTGCAATTATTCGCCCTCGTGACGCCGCTGTTTTTTCAGGTGGTGGTGGACAAGGTGCTGACCCACAAGGGTTATTCCACACTCTACGTGCTGGTGATCGGCCTTGTGGTCATTGGCATTTTCGATGTGCTGCTGCAATATTTGCGCACCTATGCCCTGTCCCACACCACCAACCGGATTGACGTGGAACTGGGGCGCAGGCTGTTCAACCATCTGCTGCGCCTGCCGCTCGGCTATTTCGAGACGCGCGCGGCAGGCCAGACTGTGGCGCGTATCCGCGAGCTGGAAACCATCCGCTCGTTCCTGACCGGGCAGGGGCTGTTCTCGGTGATTGACCTGCTGTTCACGATCATTTTCATCGCCGTGCTGTTTGCCTATTCGTGGAAGCTGACGCTGATCGTGGTCGGTGCCATCCCCATCTATCTGCTCATCGCCTTCGTCATTCGGCCGCCCTTGCGGGACAAAATCAAGGAAAAATTCAATCGCGGTGCCGAGAGCCAGCAATTTCTGGTCGAAACCGTGTTTGGCATGCAGACGGTGAAGGCCTCCGCTGTCGAGCCGGCCATGCAGCAGCAATGGGACGAGCGGCTGGCCGCCTATGTCAAAACCGCCTTTGAGGCGACCCTGCTGAGTGCCGCGGGGCAAAATGCCATTCAATATGTTTCCAAAGCCACGACCGCGCTGCTGCTGTTGTTTGGGGCCAAGGCGGTAATTGACGGGGAACTGAGCGTGGGCGAACTCGTGGCCTTCAACATGATCGCGGGCCAGGTATCGCAGCCTGTGCTGCGCCTGTCGCAATTGTGGCAGGACACGCAGCAGGTGCAGATTTCGGTTGAACGCCTCGGCGATATCCTCAATTCTCCCGCCGAATCCCCGCCTCATTCTCACGGGGCCTTGCCCCCGCCCAAAGGGGCGATCGATCTGAAAAATGTCACCTTCGGCTACAAGCCGGGTGTGCCGCCGGTGCTCAAAAACATCAACCTGTCGATTGCCGCCGGGGAGGTCATCGGTATTGTCGGCCCGTCCGGCTCGGGCAAATCGACGCTGACCAAGTTGATGCAGCGGCTCTACCTGCCGCAGGAAGGTCAGATCATGCTGGATGGCGGCGATATCTCCCAGGCCAATCCAGCCTGGCTGCGCAGCCATGTCGGCGTGGTCCTGCAGGAAAATTTCCTGTTCAACCGCACCATCCACGACAATATTGCCTTCGCCAATCCGGCCATGCCGCGCGCCCATGTCATGGCCATGGCACAATTGTCGGGCGCGGATGAATTCATCGGCAAATTGCCGCAAGGCTATGACACGGTGATTGAGGAGCGCGGTGCCAACCTGTCCGGCGGCCAGCGCCAGCGCCTCGCCATTGCCCGCGCCCTGTCGACCAACCCGCCAATCCTGATTTTTGACGAGGCGACGTCAGCGCTGGATTATGACAGCGAGCGGGTCATTCAGGTCAACATGCGCCGCATCGTCAAAGGCCGTACGGTTGTCATCATCGCCCACCGGCTGGCCGCCGTGCGCTCGTGTGACAGGATTGTCGGCGTGGTCGACGGGCGCATTGTGGAAGTGGGCAGCCACGAGCAATTGCTGAAAAACCCCAAGGGCCTGTATTCGCATTTGTGGGCCCTGCAAAACGACCAGGCAAGGGCTTGAGCCATGAACCAGGCTGTTCCCGTCCCCCCAACCAATCAACCCCAGAAAGCCCCGCCCAAAGCGGCACCCCGCATACGCTCCAACCGGGCCGACCAGGAGTTTCTGCCCGCCGCGCTGGAAATTCTGGAGCGCCCGCCTTCCCCCGTCGGGATTGCCCTGATTGCCGGCATCGGCATTCTGGCGCTGCTGACGCTGGTCTGGGCCTATTTCGGGTGGATTGATGTGGTGGCGGTGGCGCAGGGTAAAATCCAGCCCACAGGCCGCGTGAAAATTATCCAGCCACTGGAGACCGGCAAGGTGGTCACGCTCAATGTCCAGAACGGCCAGCATGTGGAGCCGGGCAGCATTCTGGTGGAACTGGACAATTCCGATGCCGCCGCCGATGAAATGGCTTCCGCCACCGCGCTGAAATCGTTCCTGGGCGAGGCGGCGCGGCGGCGCACCGCCATTGCCAATGTCGAAGCGGGCGATATTTTTGCCACCACCAAAATCAATTGGGCCAAGGAAGACCCGGAGGGCAAAATCCCGGCCGGCATCCGCCAGCGCGAAGAGCGGGTGCTTTCGAGCGAACTTGGCCAGCTCGCGGCCAATATTGGCAGCCTCTCCGCCCAGCTTGATGCCAAACAGCGGGAGCAGGCGAGTCTGGCTGACACCATTGCTGCGCAATCGCGCCTCATCACCCTGTTGCAGGAGCGCGTCAGCATCCGCGCAGATCTGGTGGACAAGCAATCGGGCACCAAGGCCAGCCTGCTGGATGCAAAAGAGAGCGTGCTAACCCAGCAGACCTCGCAATCGGTCCAGAAAGGCCAGCTTGCTGCCGCCGCCGGAGCGGTGGAAGTGCTGGAGAGCGACATCCATAAAACGCGCGGTATATTTATCGCTGAAAGCTCGCAAAAATTGTTGGATGTCGAGCGCCAGACGGATGAATACACCCAAAAGCTGGTGAAGGCCCATGTGCGGATGATACATATGGCTTTGCTGAGCCCGATCAGCGGCACCGTGCAGGCTTCCTCGCTCACCACCATCGGCCAAGTCGTGACCACCAGCGAGGAGTTGATGCGCATCGTGCCCGATGGCGGCGAGGTGGAGGTGGAAGCCTATCTGCCCAACAAGGACGTCGGCTTCGTGCGGGCCGGGCAGGAGGCCATTGTCAAGGTCGAATCGCTGCCCTTCACCCGCTATGGCACCATCCTCGCCTCGGTCACCCGGGTAGCGACCGACGCCATCCCCGAGCCCGATGCCAATATTGCCGAAGGCAATCCGTCGAAAGCGGCCAAGTCCACCGGATTTTCCCAGCGCACCCAGAATCTGGTGTTCCCCATCACCCTGCGCTTGAAGGAAACGCAGATCATCGCCGATGGCGTGCCGGTGACTCTGTCGGCTGGCATGACAGTCAGCGTCGAAGTGCAGACCGGCAAGCGGCGGATTCTCGAATATCTGTTCTCGCCGCTGGTGGAAGTCAGCTCGGAGGCGATGCGCGAGCGCTAGGGTCCTCCCAGCGCCCGCCGGCTAAACCCCATGGAGCTATTCCGCCACCTGCCCAATATCATCACGCTGGGACGGTCATCCCCGGGCATGGCCGCCTCGGGCGCAGGCAGGGCGCGTCGATCGAGCTTGCCGTTGGGTGTCAACGGTAGCGCATCGAGGGCCACGAACGCCGA
>JAYVYA010000106.1:0-17099 GCA_043784745.1 Hyphomicrobiales bacterium | reverse complement strand
TAACATCTTCCGGCGAGGTGGCTGAATTTACGGCCGTCGAGATCCAGACCATCGACACCACGGGCACCTACCGTCCGCAATCAGAGGCGTTTTTTGCTGGCCGCCCGTTTACCGGGGGCAGCGGATCAAATTCAGGCTGGTCAACCGCCGGGCTGAACTGGGCCAATGTCTCCAAGCGCATTCTTCCGCAGCTGATTTACAAAGGCTACGTCCTCCGCCGGGAACGCAAATGCGGCAAGGGGCTTTTCTTTGTCTGCCCCACTGCCGTGCTTGAACGTGTCAAGAGAAGACTTGGCACGAAAATGCTCGAATATCCGGTCGCCGCCGGGACAATAACCTTTATTTCCTATGACATCGGTGACAGCCCCGGCCCAGGCATTCCCCGTCCGCTGATCAAGGGCAATGTTTTTACGACAACGGTCGAGCAGGTCGCTTATGCCTTTGTCTCGCCAGTCAATTTGCCCGAAATGGGTGTTTACGAGCGGGCCATTATCGCGGCAATGCCGTAGTTACTCCGCAGCAATTAGCCCGCGCCGATTGACCATTGAAGCTTTGATGGCTTCCGCAATCCGCAGCCCAAGCAGTGGTGGCACTGCATTTCCCACCTGCACATATTGTTCGGTTCGAGACCCCTTGAACTCAAACCAGTCCGGAAATGCCTGAAAACGGGCTGCTTCGCGCACAGTGATGGCACGGTCCTGTTCCGGATGGAAATAGGCTCCCCAATGGGGGTCGCATTTCGTCAATATCGTGGATGCGAGACCTTCCCATTTCAGGCGACCATACCTTTTCGTGTGGTCCGACCGCTTGGCTCGCTGCATTCCTTTGGGCAGCAGAATTTGCGGGATGTCCCGCCATGAGCCGCCCTGCGGGATATGCTTCATTCGCTCAACATTGATCCCGGCAAGTTTTGAGGCACTGTGGCAAGTAACAGCAACGGAACCCTCGCGAACATATTTTTGCAAATCTGATCGTGCCTTTGACGCATACGGGAGATGGCCATGGGCTTCGCCGTTCGCGAGCGCGGGTAGATCACCAATGGCATCGCGCACGTTTGCAAAGGGTTTTCTCGAACCATGTGTCCGGTTCGGCCAGGGGATTGGCAAGCCGATCCGGTTGCCGATGAAAACCAGACGGCGGCGCTCTTGCGGAATGCCATAATCCTCCGCTTTCAGTATTTTCGCATCCACGCTGTATCCCAGCGAACGCAACCCGGACAGGATAGCGTTGACAGCCTCGCCGCCGCCCGCCGACGTCATGCCGGTAACATTCTCCAAAACAACCCAGTCCGGACGCATTCCCTCGACGATACGCAGATATTCGAGGTAGAGCGACGAACGCTGGTCGTGCATCCCGCGCTGGTGATTGTTGACAGAGAAACCCTGACACGGCGGGCCACCTGTCAAAACGCTTAAATGGCCTGCTTTCACGCCGCTGATCCGGATCAATTCCGTGACTGGGATGCGTTCAATCGGACCGGCCAAAAACCTTGCTTCCTGGTGGGTAGCGGCAAATGTAGCGCCTGCCACTTCGCTAAAATCGTTACCGGCCAAAATATGATAACCCGCCTGCCGAAATCCCTCGGACAGGCCTCCCGCGCCGCAGAAAAGGTCGATGGCAGTCAATTCGGTCACTGATCGCCCCCTGCTGTTTGGTGGAAGGCCGGTTTAGGCCCGCTGGATCATGCGTCGCAATTCCTGCGGGACAGAATCATGTTAACATGTTCCTTGCCTGTTTACGTTTCCGCTACGCCAAAAGCGATTGAAAACATCATTGTTCCACATCACCTGAATGAGAACAAATCATAAACTAACAGCAGTGTCAAACACAGCGCTAACGCTCTGGTTCAAGCATCACCCAACTCGAAGGAACACCGCACCCTCACGCCGCCTTCCTCCCCCCGAACCTCCCGTAAAACGTCTCGCCCTTGCCCGCCATGTCCCTTAACAATTCCGGCACGGCAAACCTTGGTCCGCATTGCGCGGCCAGCCTGTCGCACAATGCTACAAACCGCTTCACACCCATGCCGTCCATGTAGCTGAGCGCGCCGCCGGTGTAGGGGGCAAAGCCAAAGCCGAGGATGGAGCCGACATCGGCTTCGCGCGGATCGGTCACCACGCCCTCCTCCACCGTGCGGGCGGCTTCGATCGCCTGCACGGCGAGGATGCGCTGCTTCAGGGTCTCGACGCTGATGCTGTCCGGGGCCAGCTTTTTGGCCTGCAAATCGAGCAGCCCGGGCCAGAGCTTTTTTGCGCCCTTCTCCGGGTAATCATAAAAACCCTTGCCGTTCTTGCGGCCAAGACGGCCCTGCTTGACCACCATGGCTTCCAGCAGCTTTTCCTGCGCGGGATCAATGGCTTGCGCGCCCAGGTCTTTCTTGGTCGCCTGCAAGATTTTCCACGCCAGATCAATCGCAACTTCATCATTGAGCGAGAGCGGCCCGACCGGCATGCCCGCCATTTTGGCGGCATTCTCGATCATCGCGGGCGGCACGCCTTCCATCAGCATCAGATGGCCCTCGCGGATGTAATTGCCGACGCAGCGGTTGGCGAAGAAGCCGCGGGTGTCATTGACCACAATCGGAGTTTTTTTGATGGCGCGGACGAAATCCAGTGCTACCGCCAGTGCCCGGTCGCCGGTTTTCTTGCCCATGATGATTTCCACCAGCATCATTTTCTCGACGGGCGAGAAGAAATGCACGCCGATAAATTCTTCGGGCTTGTCATAGACTTCGGCCAGCGAGGTGATGGGAAGCGTGGAAGTGTTGGAGGCGAAAATCGCGTCCGGCCCCAGCACGGCCTGCGCCCTTGTGGTGGCCTCGGCTTTCACCGCCCGGTCCTCGAACACGGCTTCGACCACAAGGTCACATCCTTTCAGGTCGTTGTAATCGGCGCTGGCGTGGATGCGGGCGAGCAGTGCGTCCTTGTCGGCAGATTTGGCGCGGCCTTTCATGATCTGGCCGGTGACCAGTTTTTCCGAATAGGCCTTGCCCTTGTCGGCGCTGGCCTGGTCGCGGTCGATCAGCACCACCTCGATGCCGGCACTGGCGGTGACATAGGCAATGCCCGCGCCCATGAAGCCAGCCCCGAGCACGCCGACTTTGTTGATGCTGGAGGCGGGCACACCCGCCGGGCGGCGCGCGCCCTTGTTCAGCGCGCCCATCGAGACAAACAGCGAGCGGATCATCGCCGCAGCCTCTTTCGAGCGCAGAATTTGCGCGAAATACCGGCTCTCGACCCTGAGCGCCGCATCCATCGGCAATTGCAGGCCTTCATAGACACTTTGCAAAATCGCCTTGGCGGCGGGGTAATTGTCCATGGTTTCGCGCCGGTAGATGGCATTGGCCGGCGGCCAGGTCATCATGCCCTGGGGCGAATAGACCTTGCCGGACGGGGCACGGAAGGCCTTGTCATCCCACGGGGCCACGCCCTTGCCACCGCCCATGATCCAGACTTTGGCGCGGGCGGCAAGTTCGGCCACCGGGGCCAGTTCATGCACCAGATTCATTGCCTTGGCCGTTTGCGGGCGGATTTGCTCACCCTTGAACAGCATTTGCAGCGCATCCCCCGTTGGCATCAGCCGCGCCACACGCTGGGTGCCGCCCGCGCCAGGGAACAGGCCGATCTTGATTTCCGGCAGGCCGATGCGGGCCTTGTCGTGATCCGCCATCACCCGGTAGTGGCAGGACAGGGCCAGTTCGAACGCGCCGCCGAGGCAGATACCGTTGATGGCGCAGGCAAAGGGTTTGCCGCAGGTTTCCAGCTTGCGGAAAATTTGGCTCAGCCGGCGCGAGCCGTCAAAAAACGCCTGCATCGCCTTTTCCGGCCCGTCAGCCTTGGTCATGGCTGCAAGGTTGCGGCCAAGGCCTTCCAGCATCGTCAGGTCTGCCCCGCCCGAAAACGTCTCCTTGCCCGAGGTGATGACGCAGCCCTTGATGGCCGCGTCTTTGGCGACATGGTCGATTACCTGATCCAGTTCGCTGATCACCCCGGGGGTAAACACATTCATCGAGCGGCCCGGCATGTCCCAGACGAGTTGGGCAATGCCCTCGGAATCGGTGGAGAGATTGAAGTTGGTGAGTTGCATGTGGGTTTCTCCAGGATCAGGCGGCAATTTGAGGCCGCAATCGGGCAATAATATCTTGGGTTGTGGTGATGGTGGCAAACTCGCCCGACAGGTTGGCGAGCGTCATGCGGTGGATGTCGGCGGCCGTGTGGACATGGCCATCCGGCCCCGTTCGGTCAAAGGTCCAGCAGGCATCCTCCACCAGCCGCGCATCAAAGCCAAGATTGCCAGCCATGCGGGTGGTGGTTTCGACGCAATGGTTGGTGGTGGCCCCGGCAATAACAAGGGTGTGGATGTTTTCCGCGCGCAGGAGAGCTTCGAGGCTGGTGCCGATGAAGGCGGAATTGACGGATTTGGTGATGATTGTTTCGCTGGGGAATTCGCAGGCTGGCGGCATCACGGCGTAGCCGGGGCTTTCGGGGCGAAAGACCGAGTTTGGCTCGGTGGAGGCGTGGCGGATGTGGATGATGCGGGTGCCATTGGCGCGGAAAGCGGCGACCAGTTCGGCGATGCGGGAGAGGGCCTGTGGATTGTTGCGTGGGTGTCCGGCAGCCTCAATGGCGTCGAAGCCGAGTTGCACGTCGATGAGGAGGAGGGCGGTGCGGGGGAGGGTCATGGTGCCAGCGCCACTTCGCGGCGCGCCTGTGCGATGAATTCCAGCCGGGCTTCCTGTGTCAAAATGAAAAAGGGCGGGTAGCTTTCGCGGGCATCGACTGCCTCAAGATCGTCAGCAAGAACGAAATCAGCAAATTCCTGCGGTGACATGACGACCATTTTTCGCCACAAGTGAAGCGAGCGCTGATTAAAGGGATCATGGCCCCAAGTTTTTTCAATGCATTCGCTTAGCTCGCCCAATATCTCGGGTCTTTCAAGAATCATGCGCGACAAGGCCCGGGCGCGAAACCAGTCCAGCCGCTTGCTGTGATCCCAAAATTTGATTTCATGTGCCATGGGTCATCTCTGGTGTAAGTTGACGGGCGAGGGATCAGGCTGCGGTGCGGGGGCGAATTTCAATTTCAAGGTCCTGGCCTAGCTTGGCAAAAGCCGCTTCGAGCTGGCTGATTTGCGAGGCGTGATCGAGGCGAAACAACCTGTCGACCTGTTCGCGATGCCAGCCGAGCTCCCGTGCCAAATCGGCGCGGGTCTTCGCGCTGCCCCGAAGGGCGCGGTAGAGGCTGACTTTGAGTGCTGTCAATACGGGCAAGGCAACAAAACCGCCACCGGCTTTCACGATTTCAGTTCGCGTTAACGGTGCTGGAATGTCTTGCCGCTCACTCATGCGGGCGGCAATCGCCTCTTCAACCGCACCGGTTGCATGAAGGGCTGCCTCCCCCTTCGATTCAGCAAATGTCGTCAGTTCCGGAAAATCGGGAGAGGTAATCATGAACGTCCCGTTATCATCCGGGGTTAGCGTCAACCGGTAAGCCAGCATCATTTTATCTCCAGGTCCTTCAGTATCTTCTTCACCAGACCGGTCCCCAGTTCCTTGCCGCTGCCATGCACCGGAATTTGGGTTTTCCTGGCACCCCGGCGGACGGTCAAATGCCCGCTGCCGCCACGATGGTTCTCAAAAGTGCACCCCTTTGATGCGAGCAAGCGCTGGAGTTCCTTTGAGTTCATGACCCATAATGCTCTACATTTATGTGGAATACAACACTAGTGTTGAGTGTCATTATACCCGCTCGATAATCGTCGCCGTCCCCATCCCCGCGCCAATGCACAGCGTAACCAGCGCCGTGGACTTGCCCGTGCGCTCCAGCTCATCCAGCACGGTGCCCAAAATCATCGCGCCCGTCGCCCCGAGCGGGTGGCCCAGCGCAATCGCCCCTCCGGTGACATTCACTTTCTCCGGCCCAACGTTAAAAGCCTGCATGAAGCGCAGAACAACCGCGGCAAAAGCTTCGTTGACCTCAAACAGGTCAATATCGCCAATGCTCATTCCGGCGCGGGCCAGTAGCTTTTTCGTCACATCGACCGGGCCGGTCAGCATCAGCGCCGGCTCCGAGCCGATATTGGCAAAGGCCCGGATTTTCGCCCTCGGCTTCAGTCCGGCCAGTTTGCCGGCCTTTTCCGAGCCGAGCAGCACGGCGGCGGCACCGTCAACAATGCCGGAGGAATTGCCGGCGTGATGGACGTGGTTGATGCTTTCCAGCTCAGGATGCGCCTGGATCGCCACCGCATCAAACCCGCCCTGCTCGCCCGCCATTGTGAACGAGGCCTTGAGGGAAGCCAGCGACTGCATGTCAGTCTGCGGACGCAAATGCTCGTCAACGCCCAAAATCATCAGGCCATTGACATCGCGCACCGGCACCACCGATTTGGCAAACAGCCCGGCCTTCCACGACGCCGCCGAGCGCTGCTGCGACTGCACGGCATAAGCATCGACATCATCGCGGGAAAAGCCGTATTTGGTGGCGATGAGGTCGGCAGAGACGCCCTGCGGCATGAAATAGCTTTTGATGGCAATGGAAGGATCGACCGGCCAGGCCCCGCCCGAGGCACCAATGCCGACGCGGCTCATGCTCTCCACCCCGCCCGCCACCACCATGTCATGCTGGCCTGCCATGATCTGGGCGGAGGCAAAATTGACCGCGTCCAGCCCCGAGGCGCAGAAGCGGTTGATCTGGATGCCCGGCACATGGTTGCCATAATCGGCGGTGAGAGCGGCGGCGCGGGCAATGTCCCCGCCCGCCTCGCCGACAGGATCGACGCAACCTAGGATGACATCGTCCACCAGATGGGTGTCGAGCCTGTTGCGGTCCTTGATCGCCCGAAGCGCCGTCTCGGCAAGGCGAAGCGCCGTCACCTCATGCAGCGAGCCATCGGCCTTGCCCCGCCCGCGCGGGGTGCGGACGTGATCGTAGATGAAAGCGGTGGTCATGTTGGCTCCCTCAGGAATTTTATCGTTTCACGCTTGGCAGGAAATTAAAACATCTCCGCCGGCATTGCCATCATCGTCGCCGCCCCGGTGGAAATCCTTGCCAGATGCGCCGCCGTCTCAGGCATCATCCGCTCCATGAAGAACATGCCGGTCAGCAGGCGCGCTTCCATTAGTGCGGCATGGCCTTCCGGGTCGCCGCGCCCGGCCAGCGCCGCCTTGGCAATCAAGGCCCACATATAGCCCATGGCCACGAGGCCGAACAGGTGCATGTAATCATGCGAGCCGGCCCCGGCATTTTCCGGCTTGGCCATAGCGTGCTGCATAAACCACATTGTCGCCTGCTGGAGGTGGCCAAGGCCGGTTTTCAACGGCACCATATACGGTTTTAGCCCCGCATCCGCCTCGTTTTCCTTGATGAAGCCGGAAACTTCCTTGAAAAACGCGGTGACAGCGCGCCCGCCATCCTTGGGCAATTTGCGGCCGACGAGATCAAGCGCCTGAATGCCGTTGGCTCCTTCATAGATCATGGCGATGCGGGCATCGCGGACAAACTGTTCCATGCCCCATTCCCTGATATAGCCATGGCCGCCAAACACCTGCTGCGCTTTCACCGTATTGTCAAAGCCGGTATCGGTCAGCACGCCTTTCATCACCGGGGTCAGCAGGCCCAGCAAATCGTCGGCAGCCTGCGCCTGCGCCTTGTCGGGCGAGCGGTGGGCGAGATCGCTTTTCAGCGCCACCCACAACACCAGCGCCCGCGCACTTTCATTGAAGGCGCGGATAGTCATCAGATTGCGGCGGATATCGGGGTGGACGATGATGGAATCAGCCACCTTGTCCGGCATTTTCGCACCCGAGAGCGAGCGGCCCTGCAAGCGGTCCCGTGCATAGGCCACAGCGTTCTGGTAGGCCACTTCCGATTGCGCCAGGCCCTGAATGGCGACGCCGAGGCGCGCCTCGTTCATCATCACAAACATGGCGTTGAGGCCCTTGTTGGCCTCGCCGATCAGAAAACCCCGGGCACCATCGTAGTTCATCACGCAGGTTGAGTTGGAATTAATGCCCATCTTGTGCTCGATCGAGCCGCAGGAAACCTGGTTGCGCTCCGCCAGCGAACCATCGGTCTTGACATTGATCTTGGGCACAATGAACAGGCTGATACCCTTGACGCCCGCCGGGGCACCCTCAATCCGCGCCAGCACGAGGTGGATAATGTTGGCGGCCAGGTCATGCTCGCCCGCCGAGATGAAAATCTTCTGGCCGGTAATGGCATAAGAACCATCCTCCTGCGGCAGGGCTCTGGTTTTCAGCAGGCCCAGATCAGTGCCGCAATGCGGCTCGGTCAAGTTCATCGTGCCGGTCCATTCACCGGCAATCATTTTGGGCGCGTAAAGGGTTTTCTGCTCTTCCGAGCCATGCACCAGCAAGGCCGCCAGCGCGCCCTGGGTCAGGCCGGGATACATGGCCAGTGCCATATTGGCCGAGGTGACAAATTCATTGACGATTGCGGCCAGCGTATAGGGCAGGCCCTGCCCGCCGTAAGCGGGGTCAGCGGCCAGGCCAATCCAGCCGCCTTGGGCATAGGCGTCAAACGCCGCCTTGAAGCCCTTGGGGGTAGTGACGCGGCCATCGGCATGGCGGGTGCAGGCTTCGGCATCGCCGCTCTGGTTCAGAGGCTGGAAGATTTCCTCGGCGACTTTAGCCGCCTCGCCGACGATGGCCGCCACCACATCGGGGCTGGCATCGGCAAAGCCGGGCAAATTGCCATAGCGCTCGAAATGAAAGACATCATTGAGGAGAAACATCACGTCGTCGGCAGGTGCCTTGTAGCTTGGCATGGTCGTTCCCCGGTCAGGTCTGGCAGAGCGGGCCCAACAAATCGCCATGCTGCGCGATGGCACCGTTCTTGATAGTTCATACGTAAACTATCTTGCCGCTGCACGCAAGCGGCATCGGGAGGTTCACACCTTTGTGCGGAAGCCGCAACAGCAAAACGCCGGCTGCTGGGGCAGCCGGCATTTTGAGGCGGGCGGAGACCGGTTAAGGCGGTCAGGGTGCGGCGTGGCTGGCGGTTGCCGCCAGCCGCAAATGCGTCGCCCGCAATTCGCTGATTGCGACATCCAGCTCGCTGCGCTGGCGTTCCAGATGATCAATCTGCGCCCGCACCAGTTCGGAATTGAGACCGAGCTGCAGGTCGTTTTCATCCTGGCCATCGCCGTGGCCAAGCATTTGGTGGATTTCGGTCAGGGTGAAACCAAGCTTCTTGCCCTTGAGTATAATTTGCAGGCGCACGCGGTCCGGCGCGCTGTAAAGCCGTGAATTACCCCGGCGTTGCGGGTGCAGCAAGTCCCGGTCCTCATAAAACCGCAGCGTGCGCAAGCTTACATCAAACTCGCGCGAGAGATCGCCGATAGTGTACAAACGCCCGTCCCTGCCCGGGGAGGACGCCAGGGATTTTGTGTGTTCGGCAGTGTGTTCTGCATGAACATTTGTCTGCGCTTGGCCCATGGCGTCCCCGACCTTTCAAATAGCAACGCCGATCTGCTGTGCCCTGTTGGGGCTGGCCCCTGCGGCCATGGATCGCGTTAACGCCAATCAACTATGATTCGGTGGAAAACACAACCACTGGTTGCAATAATTTTTATAAATGTCGAAAAAATAAGCTTGCCCTCCGTTACGTCGCGCAAGGCTGTGCCAAAATCATCCATGGTTAACACAATATTTACCACAGGCCGCGAAACTCGGAGATAGTTGGTTAAGGGTTTGCAAAGGCGTTTGATTCGCTCTGCAAACCCAAAGCCAGGGTGCAATTTCATTTTGAGGGTTGGCCAGACTCTCCAGCGGGCATTTTGATGAACAGAGCATTGGCTTGGAGTGTCAAAGGTGTCGGTTTCGATGCCCGGGAAGCCGCCAGGGAAGCTGCCCGCCGTTCTGGCCTGACGCTGGGCGAATGGCTGAACGAAGTCATTGCCGAACAGGCTGCCGAGATCGGGGTGGAACCGGGCGAAGTGGATGCGGCTACCCGGCTGGAAGCTGTGGCGGCAAAGCTGGCGCGCCTGAATGACCGGGATAATCCGGCCAGACCCGGACGACGGACAGAACGGGACGACATCCGGAGCAGTTCCGCCCGGCCCGACGCCGACACCGTCGATGAATTTGACGGCCTGCGCGAGCGGCTGCTGCGCCAGTCCGGCAACCGGCAAGAAGATGACCGCGAACCGGCCTCGCGCCACCGCGCCGGGACAGAGGACGAGACTGGCATGGCGCGGCGTGCATCGTCCGGCTATCGCGAGACGCCTCCCGCCGGCCGGGCTGACCCGGCCCGGATGCAGCGCCGCTCGCGCCGGATGGACACGGAAGCCTTTGCCGACGCCGATGATTACCGCAGCACCAACCTGCGTGACCCCGAAGACTTGCTGACCCAGGCCATCGAACAATTTGACCATCGCGCCCGTGACGCGCAGAAAAAGACCGCCAGCGCCCTTGCCGATGTCGCCCATTGGATCGAAACCAGCGAAAGCCGTCGCGAGAACGAGCGCGATGTGCTGCACAAGGTGACGCGCAAGCTGGATGCCATCCAGCAACGCGTCGCAAGCCGGGACGATGCGGGTGACAATCTGGCGCTGGAGGCGCTCGACAAGGTGGTCCGCCGCCTCGACACAATTGAGGACAGCGTCAGCAAGCGCGCCGGACAGGACCAGGTGCCGGTGCGAAAAGCGCTGGAACGGCTGGAAACCCGGCTGGAAGCGCTGGCCCGCCGCCCGGAGCCGAATGAACGCGTTGAAACCGGGCTGCGCGATCTCGAAACCAAAATCGCTACGCTGAACACCCGGCTGGAACGCAATCTTGGTGAAAGCCAGCCTGCGTCCCGACAACGCGGACCGGTGGCGGCCAACCGGCCTTCGCTGAAAGAGGCGGTGGCCGATATTGCCCGCCGCCAGCGCCTGCTAAATGACACTGCAGCCAGTTTCCCCCAGGGCCACAAGGCGGCCCCCGCGATGCAGGCCGCGCCGGACCCGCAAGCGCAGGCGCTGGCCAACCTGAACCAGCAAATGACCGGCCTGACTTCCCAGCTGGAAGGCATGCGCTCCCTCAGGGCCAGGGAAATCGAAGCCAGCGCGCGGGCAGACCGGGCGCCGGACCCGGCCCTTGCCCGGATGCGCGAGGAAATCGCCGAGATGTCCGCTGGCCTGTCGGGGCTGGCACCGCGCGGCTCGGTGGAAGCGCTGGAGGCTGCCATGCGCGATCTCGGCCGGCGCATCGAGACCACCCGTGTTTCGGGTGCCCACGAGGCCTTGCTGGCCCCGGTCGAGCAATTGGCCGGCGATTTGCGGACGGCCCTGCGCGAACTGGACCCGCGCGCCACAGTCGAGACGCTGCGCCGCGAGATGCAGCTGATCCATAACAAGCTGGAAGGCATGACCGGGCGGGCGCTGGACGCGCAAAGCATCGCGCCGCTGCAAGCCCAGATGCAGGAAATCCGCGATCTGGTGACGCAAGCCGCCGCCCGGCCCCTGCCGGTAGAAACGATCGAGCGCCAGATTGCCGCACTGTCCGACCGCATCGAGAAAATCTCGCGCCAGAATATTCCGATGGGGATTGTGCGCGGACAGCAGCCGGATTTTTCCGGCATTGCCGACAATATCCGCGATGTGATTGACCGGGCCTTGCCGCGCCCGGCCCTGCAACAGCTGGAAAACCGGCTGGAATCGCTGGACGCCAAAATCAACGAGGCCATGTCCCGCAACGGCCATGACGTGCATCTGGCCGAGCTGTCGATGCGGATGGACGATGTGCACCAGGCGCTGAAGGCACCGGTGCCCGCAGCCGCCATGGACATGCAGCCGTTTGAGGCGATGATGCGCGAAATATCGCGCAAGCTGGAGGCCCCGCGCCAGAATGAAGCTGCCGCCCTGCAACTGAAGGCCCTCGAAAGCCAGGTCGCGCAAATCGCCGCACGTCTGGAAACCGCCACACCGGGACTGTCCGGCGACGCGCTCAGCCATTTCGACACTCTGGCCCATTCGATTGACCGGCTGGGAAAAAAGGTCGGCGACCAGACGGCCATGAGCGGCCTCGACCCCTCCGCGATGGAAGAAACGCTGCGGGAACTCGCCCGCAGCCTCGAATCAGCCCGCAAGCCCGATGCTTCGGTGCAGATGATCCAGTCGCTGGCAGGCCAGCTGGCGCACATTGGCGAAAAGATCGAGCATTCCAGCCAGGGCATGTGGGCACTGACCAGCAATGCCAGCACGCATTTCGAAACGCTGTCAAAGCGGATTGATGCCGTTCAGGGTGTCGTCGCCCGGCAATTGGCGGAAATTCAGGCCGCCACTCCGCAACCCGTCCATACCGATGTCAGCGCGCTGGAGGACATGGTGCGCCATCTGGCCGACAAGATTGAAGCCGTACGCTCGGACAACCCGTCGGCCCAGGCCATCGAGAGCCTTGAGGCCCAGGTCAAACGCATGGCGGAGCGGCTGGAAAAGTCCGGTGCCGCCACTCTGTCCCTCGGTTCGCTCGAAAACACCGTCCACGATCTCTTCGCCCAAATGCAGGATACCCGCCATGCCGCGCTGGATGCGGCGGAAACGGCGGCACGCACCGCCGCGCGCGACACCTTGCGCGAAGCCATGATGTCCGGCAGCGCGCTGGCCAGTCCGGAACTGGCGCGGGAAATCGCTGGAATCAAATCCCAGCAGGACGCCGCAGACCGGCGCACCCATTCCACCCTGACGATGGTGCATGATACGCTGGAGAGGGTGGTCGATCGCATCTCGTCACTGGAGCAGGATGTTGCGGTGGTCAGGAGCGAGGATGGGCCAGCCCGTCCCGCTGCTGCACTGTCCGCCCCGGTTTGGGAGAATAGCTCCCTTGTCCAGGAGCGCACCGTACCGTTTGAAAACCGCACGGGCAAAGCCGCCGCCCTCCCGCCGGTGCCAACGGCAGAGCTGTCCGGGCTGCCCAGGCCGGGAGCTGCGGATGGGCGGCTGGCCAGTATTCATGATCTGGATGATGACGATTTCCTGATTGAACCCGGCAATGGCCCGTCCCGGCATCGCACGGCCATCCCGGCACAGCAGATGCCCGACAGTACGGCTGGGGTGCCAGCCCGGGGCGACAGGCCAGCCCAGCCCGATGCCAAGGGTGACCTGCCCAATTTCATCGCCGCTGCCCGCCGTTTGCAGCAGGTGCAGCCCGAAGCCGCCGTTGCGGCATCCGCCCCGGTGCGGGGCCGGGTTTCCAGCCGCGGTGCCGTTCCCAGCCGCTCCAAACCGCTGCTGAAGGCCCGCGACTATCTTGTCGCCCACAAGCGCCCGGCTCTGGTGATTGCCGCCTCGCTGATGCTGGTTCTGGGCACGGTTGAAGCCATCCGTATCTTTGGTCTGGCCGGGACAACCGGCGTCAAATCCTCCGAGCAAATCATTGATACGCGCCGGGCGCAGAATCCACCGCTGGAAGTGCCAGCCAATAGTGCGCCCAGGACGCCGGATGTGCCGGTTGCCCCGCGCGAGGGGGCCAGCCTTGATACGGATGCAGGCAAAACCCGGAGCACGGGGGTTGATGCCACGCCGGTGGGCGCCATTGCCAATGCACTGGCCAGCACCGGCCCCGGCCCGGCCCGGCCCGATATAGCCACTGGCACCGAAGGGGCATTGTTGCAGGTGGCCAGCAGCGGCAATGCAGCGGCCCAATATGAAATGGCCATTCGCCTCGGCGAAGGTCGCGGAATGCCCCGGGACGTGACGGCGGCAGCCGCCTGGTTTGACAAGGCCGCCAGCCAGGATTTGGCTCCGGCGCAATATCGCCTGGGCTCGATGTATGAAAAAGGTATGGGAGTCAGCCGTGACCCTGCCCAGGCCAAGGCTTGGTACCTGCGCGCCGCCAATAACGGCAATGTGCGGGCCATGCATAATCTGGCCGTGCTGACCGCCGATGGCGGCGATGGCAAGCCGGATTATGCCGGCGCTGCAAACTGGTTCGCCAAAGCCGCCGAATTTGGAGTGCGCGACAGCCAGTACAATCTGGCCGTGCTTTACGCGCGCGGGCTGGGGGTGACGAAGGATTTGCCGAAGTCGCTGTTCTGGTTCACTCTGGCCGCCAATCAGGGCGATGCGGACGCCGCCACCAAGCGCGGCGATGTGACCGCCCGGCTCGACAACAAGCAACTGGATGCGGTGCAGGCCGATGTCGCGGCCTTCAAGCCCGGCAAGCCGGTGGCTTCCGGCAACGATGTTCAGGCACCGCCAGAGGGCTGGGACGCGATAGCCCAGCAATTGCCACCCCGCAACGAGCCGGCCAAACCGGACGCCGGCAAGGCTGCCGCGCCGCGCGTCAACGCCAAACTGAATGCGCGGCCAAAATTGCCGGGGTTCCAGTAGTTTCAGCAGGACTGGCCTGTGCCAGTGCACACTTCCCGTTCAGAATTGGGCGCGCATAGTGCAGCAATTGGGCGTTTGCCGGGATGAGAAATGTCTCTCCCGGCTGATGGAGTTTCAGGGTGCAGCCGGGAAATTTGACGTGCAGGTATATCTTCCCATTGCCGAATTACCGGTCAATATGCTGCTGATCCTCGGCATGGGCATGGCAGTGGGGTTCATCTCCGGCATGTTTGGCATTGGCGGCGGGTTTTTGATGACACCGCTGCTGATTTTCATCGGCATTCCGCCCGCCGTGTCCGTCGCCACCATTTCCTCGCAGATCGCGGCCTCGTCCCTGACCGGCGCGCTGGCCTATTGGCGGCGCCGCGCGCTGGATATCCGGCTCGGCCTCGTGCTGCTCACGGGGGGCTTGGCTGGCACTTATCTGGGCGTGCTGTTTTTCAATGCGATGCGTCGGGTCGGGCAGCTCGAAACGGTGATTGTGCTGTCCTATGTCGCCCTGCTCGGCACCATCGGGCTTTTGATGCTGGTTGAAAGCCTGCGGGCCATCCTGGCCAGCAAAAGGGGCAAGCCGGCCCGCCGCCGCATGGCCGGTCGCCATGCCTGGTACGAGGGCTTGCCGCTGAAAATGCGGTTTCACCGTTCGGGCCTGTATGTCAGCATCATCCCGTTGCTGGTGATGTCGCTGGCCATCGGTTTTGCCGGGGCCGTGCTGGGCATTGGCGGCGGCTTCATTCTGGTGCCCGCGCTGATCTATATTTTTCGCGTGCCGGCTGCCATTGTCGTGGGAACCTCGCTGTTCCAGACCCTGTTTTCGATGCTGGCCGCCACCATCCTGCATGCCACCACCAACCATTCAGTCGATATTGTGCTGGCCGTGCTGCTGATCGTCGGCGGGGTTTTCGGGGCGCAGTTTGGCGCACGGGCCGGAGCGCAGCTGCGCGGCGAATATTTTCGCCTGCTGCTGGCGGTGCTGGTATTTGGCGTGGGCCTGCGCTTCGCCTTTGACGTGTTTACGGTGCCACGGGAGCCTTTTTCGGTTACGGCCACGGAGACATCGCGATGAAAAGCGTCGCCAGGTGGGTCGTGGCGGGGGTTGGTTTACTGGCAAGCAGTGCACAGGCGGAGAGTCTTGTCGCCAGCCTGTCCTCCGACAGGATTGCCATCACCTCCAATTTCACCGGTGCCGAACTCACCCTGTTCGGGGCGATCGAGCGGGATGCGCTGACAATCTCCCGCTCAGCCAATTACGATGTGGTGGTCAGCGTGCGCGGTCCTCGCGGGCTGGTGAATGTACGCGAAAAGAAACAATGGGGGCCTTTCTGGCTCAACCTCAACCAGCGCAAATACATTGCCGTGCCCGCCTATATTTCCATCCTCACCAATCGCCCGCTGGAAACGATTGCCAGCCCGGAGCTGCGTGCCAAGCTGCACATGGGCGTCGAAAACCTGGTGACGCCGCAGGGCGACAAAAACCAGAGTGTCGATGCGGAGGAGCCAGGTTTTCGCGCCGCCCTGATCCGGCTGCGGCGCGAGCAAAAGCTGTTTGGCGAAAACAGCAAGGCAGTGACGTTTTTCGGTGCCAATTTGTTTCGCAGTACTTTACGTATGCTTGGCGGCGCGCCGCTGGGCAATTACGATGTGGATGTGGCTTTGTTTGCCGACGGGGTGCCGCTGGCCAAGACCAGCACCAGCTTTACCGTCATCAAGAGCGGGGCGGAGCAGACCATCACCGACGCCTCGCGCAATCAGGCGGCCGGCTACGGCATCGGCACCGCCGCGCTGGCGCTGTTGCTCGGCTGGCTGGCCACGCTGATTTTCCGGCGTGATTAGGGGCAGGGATTAATGGTCCGGCGAGCAGGACCGTGGTGAAACGGCAAACACCCGCTCCCGCCCCAGCACATGCACGGCGCGCGAAGTCTGGAACAGGCCGCCGAAGGCCGGGTCACAAATGTTGAGCCCGCCGGCATAGGCCCCGAAGGCGGGCAGGATGCAGCGGGTGCCGTCCGAAACAAAGCACCGCCGCCGCATCGAAGTGCCGCGCGCTGCCACTTTGGCGACAGGGTGCAGATGCCCGGCGATTTCGCCCGGCGAGGGGCCGGCCTGCGGCTCGTGCCGGAAAACCAGCGGGCCGGACTGCCAGGCAGCGCAGGCCGCACCGCCCAGCCCTTGCGGGGGGACCGGATCGTGATTGCCGGCAATCCATATCCATTGGCATTGAGCTTGCAGGCTTTTGAGGCGCTCGTGGTCGCTTGCCTGCATCCGCTCTGCGGCGCGGACATCATGAAAACTGTCGCCCAGCGCCACCAGATAGCGCGGCGCGTATTTGTCGAGCACCACCGCCAGACGTTGCAGGGTGGCGGCACTGTCATAGGGCGGCAGAAAAACGCCGCGCCCGGCAAAGGCCGAGCCTTTCTCAAAATGCAGGTCGGCCACTACCAGCACCTGCGCTGCGGGGTAATACAGCGCGCCCGAGGCGTCGGCGAGGAGTTCGGCCCCCGCAACGCGCAAGCAGCTGCCGCCCGCCGGGCCGGGTTCGGCCCGCCATGTTGTCTGTGCCAGAGCGCTCAAGATTTCCTCACATTCACCGCCTGCAATCCGGCCTCGGCAATCAGGCTTGCCTCCGCTTCCGCCAGCAAAGCCTCGCGGCCCTCGCCATGGATCGGCACCTTGCCGATCTCCAGCATCACCGGCACCGCCAGCGGCGACACCCGCTCCAGTTTCTGGTGGGTGATTCGCCCCGATACCCGCGCCAGCATTTCACCAAGACG
>JAYVYA010000105.1:0-11195 GCA_043784745.1 Hyphomicrobiales bacterium | reverse complement strand
CCCCATATCCTCATCGCCGGTGCCGGTATTGGCGGGCTGACAGCCGCGCTGGCGCTGGCCCGCGCCGGTGTGCGCGTCACCGTGCTGGAGCGGGCGGCTTTGTTTGAAGAGGCCGGGGCCGGCCTGCAACTGGCACCCAATGCCAGCCGGATACTGCAACAGTTTGGCGTGCTGCGCCTGTTGCAGGGCGCGGTGCAGCCCGAGCGGCTAGTGGTGCGCCGGGGCAAGGACGGGCAGGAACTGGCGACAATGCCTTTGGGCACCGCGGCGGAGCGGCGCTGGCACGCGCCGCTGCTGGTGGTGCACCGGGCTGATTTGCACCGGGCTTTGCTGGAAGCCTGCGCTTTGGCTGGCGGGGCCATCGAGATTGTCGCCGGGGCGGCATTGACCGGATTTGGCTCCGATGCCAGCGGAGTGATGGCCAGCTACCGGCGGGGTGCGGTCAACCGGACCCTGCAAGCCGACGGGCTGGTGGGCGCGGACGGGCTTGATTCAATGGTGCGGGAGCGGTTGCAGCCGGGCGGGGCCAAGATTTATGCCAACCGCACCGCGTGGCGCAGTCTGGTGGAGGCGCAAGCCGCCCCGGCTTTTGCGCAGAAGAAGCAGACCAGCCTGTGGCTCGGGAAAAACGCCCATCTGGTGCATTATCCCGTGCGCTCGGGGACTTTGGTCAATGTCGTCGCCATCATCGGGGATGACTGGCGGGCTCCGCCCCAGCGCGATTTGTGGGAGCAGGACGGCGATGGCACCGTGCTCAGCCAGCGTTATGGCCACTGGCACAGCGAGGCGCGTGCCTTGCTGGCCGCAGCGCCGGGCTGGCGCAAATGGCCGCTGTTTACCCGCGCGCCGCTGCCACGCTTTGGCGAGGGCCGGGTGATTCTGCTGGGCGATGCGGCGCATCCGATGGTGCCATTTCTGGCCCAGGGTTCAGCCCAGGCGATTGAGGATGCGGCGGTGCTCGGCGCTTGCTTTGCCGGGGAAAACGATGTGGCAGCGGCTTTTGCCACCTGCAGCACCGCACGGGTGGCGCGGACAGCAAAGGTGCAGCAACTCTCCCTGCAACAGGGCAAAATCGCCCATTTGTCCGGCCCCGCCGCATTTTTCCGCGACTTGACCCTGCGCATGCTGGGCCCCGAAAGGCTCGCGGCCCGCTATGACTGGCTCTATGGCTTTCACGCCGGGGTGTGATATGGCGGGTGAAATGACCTCTTGGCGAAACAGGTAGACGCAGCAGACTTAAAATCTGCAGCCTTAGGGTGTCCGGGTTCGAGTCCCGGAGAGGTCACCAGGCACTATCGTCACAGGCGCACGTGCTCCGGCCGGTTCGGTAATCCGGAAATCGCCCAAGCGCTGCCCCGGCAGAACAGCTAATGCCCGGTGTGATCCTCCCCGCCCGCCCCGGCCCCCCGCGCGCCCAAGCCCTCAATACGGAAATCCAGTGTCACCGGCCCGGCTTTCTCGAACACCAGTGTCACCCTAAAACTCTCGCCCTGTTTGAGCTGGCGCTTGAGGCCGGTGAACATGAAATGCAGGCCGCCGGGTTTGAGTTCGACGGTCTTGCCAGGTTCAATCACCAGCCCGGCGGGCAGGGGGCGCATTTTCATGACGCCATCTTCGGTTTTCATTTCATGCAGCTCGACGGCGGCGGAAATATCTGTGGTGCCGCTCACCAGCCGGTCGGCCTCAGCGCCCTTGTTGGTCACGCGGATATAGCCGCCTGCAACGGGGGCACCGGAGGGTGTGGCCCTGGCCCAGGGCTGGGAGATGACCAGCGGGCCGAGCTTGATTTCTACCGGCGCGGCAGGGGCGGCATTGACGCAGGCCCCGGTTACGGGGAGGGCAAGGCTGGCAGCAATCAGGGCAGCGCGGAAAAAATGCACCATGGGATTATCCTGGAATGGAGTGACGTGCTATCGGGGAGATCACGTGCAATTGCATGTACGAGGAGTAGGGTCCGCAGCGGGCCGGGTCAATGGCTTGCTTCGATAGTCAAAGCCTCGTGTGCGGACACAACAGGGAAGCCATGATGGACGACAGCTCCGCCCGAAAGGGGCCGCCAGCTTCCGCACCGCGCAAGCCTGAACCCGTGGATTACGAGCATCGCACCACCGTCAACCTGCTGGCATTGATTGCCATCATGCTGCTGGCGGCGGTGATCTACTGGACAGCCAGTGCCATCAGCGAGCGCCAGAAGCTGGAGCGTTGCGTCGGCAGCGGCAGGCGGGATTGCTTCGTGGTGCCAGCCCCGCCCGGCAATCTGGTGCCGGTGCAACGCTGAGCTCGTCTATTGGTGCCCGCCCGCCGGTTTCCCCCGGCGCGTGCTCAGCCATGCGACGGCGACACAGAATATCGCCCCAACCGGCCCGGCCCAATTTTCCGCCAGATGGTAGAAGCTGCCCAGAACCGGCACGCAGACCGGATCGGAAATCACCAGGTGTCCGGCCACCCAGCCGAGCATGGCCGCACCCAGCCAGACGATGGCCGGAAAGCGGTTGATCAGCGCCAGCAGGGCATTGGAGCCAAAGACAATCAACGGCATCGACATGACAAGTCCGACGATAATCAGGAAATTTGAATCCTGCGCCACCGCCGCAATTGCCACGACATTGTCGAGCGACATCACCACATCGGCGATGGCAATGGTGCGCACCGCATTCCACAATGTGTCGCTGGCCCCGACTTCGCCATGCGATTCTTCGTCAATGATCAGCTTGATGGCAATCCACAACAGCAGCAGGCCGCTGATCAGCTTGAGATACGGCAGGGCGAGCAATTGCACGATAATGAGGGTGAATATGATGCGCAGGCCAATCGCCGCACCAGCGCCCAGCAGAATGCCCATCTGGCGGCGGGCCGGTGGCAAACCCCGGCAGGCGAGCGCGATCACCACCGCATTATCGCCGGACAACAGCACATTGATCCAGATGATTTGCCCCAGCTTGAGCAGGAAAGGGGCCGCTGCTTCGAACATGGATTGCGCCCATTGCCGGGGAATGATCTAGAAGCCTTAGTCTGCGCCGGTCCAGCGGGTCAAGCGCAGCGCTTCTGGTTTGGGAAATGCCATGCAAAATCCGGTCCTTGTTGAAGTTACCCGTGGCGGGCAGGTGGAATCCCGCCACACCGGTTCGATAGCCGTTTGCGATGCCGATGGCGGCAATGTGCTGGTGCTGGGCGGGGCGGAGGTGCCGGTGTTTCCGCGCTCGGCCATCAAGGCGTTTCAGGCCCTGCCCCTGCTGGAAAGCGGCGCGGCGGAAAAGCTGGGGCTGGAGGCGGCGGAGATTGCGCTGGCCTGCGCCTCCCATTCCGGCGAGCCGCTGCACGCGCAAACCGCGCTGGCCATGCTGCGCAAAGCCGGACGCGACGCGGGCGCGCTGGAATGCGGCGCGCACTGGCCGATGGGGGACAAGGCCGCGCGGGCCATGGCGGCGAGGGGTGAAACACCGGGTGCGCTGCACAATAATTGCTCCGGCAAACACGCCGGGTTTGTCTGCCTCGCCTGCGCCAGCGATATGGATCCGGCGGGCTACATCCAGCCGGATCATTTTGTTCAGCGCGAGACAAAAGCTGCCATCGAAAGCGTGTGCGGCGTGCGGCTGGGGGCAGAAATGATGGGGATTGACGGCTGTTCCATTCCCGCCTGGGCCCTGCCGCTGCGGGCGATGGCGCTGGGGTTTGCCCGGTTTGGCACCGGTCAGGGAATGGGCCCGGTGCGGGCGGCAGCGGCGCGCCGCATCCGGGAGAGTGTTGCAGCGCATCCATTCATGGTGGCGGGCACCGGGCGGTTTGATACAGATGTGATGGCGGTCACTGGTGCCCGCGCCTTCACCAAAACCGGGGCTGAAGGGGTGTTTTGCGCCAGCTTCCCGCAGCAGGGGCTGGGCGTGGCAATCAAGATCGATGACGGGGCCGGGCGGGCGGCGGAGGCGGTGATGGCGGCGGTTCTGGCAATGTTTGTGCCGCTGGCGGAAAGCGAGCGCGCGGCTTTGGCCAACCGCCTGGAGCCAAAACTGGTCAACTGGAATGCGATTGAGGTGGGGCGGATACGGGCGGTGGGGCTTCCGGGGGGAGGCGGTCGCTGAACGCCCCGCACGGCACTCACGCCGCCGGGCGGGTCGCGCGCTGCACCATGACGGGCACGGGTTGGTTGGGGTCCAGCTGCGGCATCGGGATCATCACCCGCTCGGGCGGGAGGATCACGATCACTTCCGTGCCCTCGCGCACTTTGGAGCGCAGCGTGAACGAGCCGCCATGCAATTCCACCAGCCCCTTGACGATCGGCAAGCCGAGGCCGGACCCCTCGTCGGCATTCTTCAACGCGCTGGAGCCGCGCCCGAACGGCGACATCACTGTGGCAATCTCGTTCTCGGGAATGCCTGGACCATTGTCGCGCACAGACAAATATTGCCCGCCCGCCTGGGTCCAGCCCGCCTTGATCATGATTTGTCCGCCTTGCTGGGTGAATTTGATGGCGTTGGACATCAGGTTGAGCGCGACTTGCCGGATCGCCCGCTCGTCCGCCCACAGTTTTGGCAGGTCCGGCTCGATCGCTTCGATGATCTTTATGTCGCGTTTGCCAGCGCGCAGGCTGAGCAGGTGGCGGCAGTCCTCCACCACATGGGCGAGGGAGAAAGCCTCCTCCTTCAGCTCCATCCGCCCCGCTTCGACGCGGGAGAGGTCAAGGATTTCATTGATCAGTTCGAGCAGGTGCTGGCCGCTGGAATGGATGTCGGCAGAATATTCCTTATAGGCGGGCACATTGTGCGCGCCGAATAATTCGGCCTTCATCACCTCCGAAAATCCCAGAATGGCGTTGAGCGGGGTGCGCAATTCATGGCTCATGGTGGCCAGAAACCGCGACTTCGCCAAACTGGCCTCTTCAGCACGGCGGCGGGCTTCATCGGAATTGGCCTTCGCCTGTTCCAGTTCGCCGATCAGCGCATCTTTTTCAGCCTGGAATCGCAGCGTATCGACCGCCGAGCGGTAGAGCCGGTAAGCGAGGATAGCGAAATAAAACTGCGCCCCCACCGCCAGCATCATCAGCGGCACCGCTTCATACTGGTGGCGCATGACCATGAATAGCAGCACCGCCAGCGAAACCGGGAGCAGGCCGGCAAACACCGCCATAGGTATGGTAGCGGCAATCATTGACGTGATCGCCGCCAGCAGCAGCAGGACAAACAGCACGAAGGTGAGGATGTTGGGGTCCCTTGCCGGGATCAGCATCAGGATGACCAGCCCCCACACCATGCCGCGCAGGGCTTCTCCCAGCACGAATAGCCGCCGCCACAGTTTGGGGTCCGCACGGGCATCCGGCACGCCGAGAAAGCGGTCCGCCAGCAGGTAGGTCAGTGCCAGCCCCACCGATACCAGCGAGAACCACAGCAAAGAATTGGGCAGCGGAATCCACAGCGACGACAGGCTTGCAATCGTCATGCCCAGAACCACAACCCCTGGCGCAGCCAGTTTGTGGCTTTTGGCAAACTGGCGCAGCAATTCAATGTCAAACGCCCGGTGGCCGGTGCCTGTGGAGGTGAGTTTTTCGCGCGCTTCTCGAATCTTGACCGACAGGCGACGCCTGTTAGCCAGGGAGCGCGGGTCCGCCCCTCGCCCCCGCTCGATCATTTCGGCGGTAATCTCACTCATTTGCACAAACTCAACACAAAATATGGCCGTCGCGCAGGCTGGTGCCGGGAGCATGACGGGCAGATGTTAACAGGCAACTGACAAGCCCTGGATTTGAGTTGTTGCGGCTTCAATAATGCGGCAAAATCTGGACCGAAGTGTGATCCGGGGGTGGCACGGTATGTGCGCAATCACACATATCGGGGCTTGCAAGAAGCGTTGAATAATGTCTTGGCGGTTTTGGCAAGCTCTTGATTTCACGCCGAGCAGGAGATTTGATATTTTTAAGCCATTGGAAGGTTGTTTTTTTTACACGCGCAGGGCGACCGGCAGCGCAGGGGGGAAATGGGCGATGGTGTTGCAGGCAACGCGCGATGTACGAAATCATGGCGGCACCGCCATTCTTTTGGCTAAAAGGAGCCGGTATGCCCGGACGAATTGGTTCAGTCCATTGACTTGAGGCAGCTGAGGCGAAAGTTAAGGTCCGATGCGTTCAAGAATCTGCCTGGCCGGGCCAAAATATTTTAATGCACTCTGTGGTGCAAAAACCTGAATTTCAAAAGGAGCGATGAAGATGAAACCGGATTGGACAGACTGCCCTGGGAGAATGGCATGCGTGTGACAATTGTCGGCTCGGGGGACGCCTTTTGCTCTGGCGGGCGGGCGCACACCTGCATTGAGGTAGCGGTCAAGGGCCATTCGGTGCTGGTGGATTTCGGCGCGTCCTCGATTCTTGCGTTCAAGGCGCAAGGCCGTTCTTTCAATGCGATTGACGCGGTGATTATCTCGCACCTGCACGGCGACCATTTTGGCGGCCTGCCCTTTTTGCTGCTCGATTGCCAGTTTTCCTCGCGCCGAACCCGGCCACTGACCATTGCCGGCCCCCCCGGCTTGCGCGACCGTTTCATGAAGAGTTTCAAGCTGGCCTATCCCGGCCTGATTGAAACCGGCTGGAATTTCGAATGGCCGATTGTGGAGATCGAGCCCGAAGTGCCCACGCAAATCACCGGGTTTGATGTGCTGACCAAGCTGGTGACCCACCCCTCCGGCGCGCCCTCCACCGGCATGCGGCTGAGCCATGGCGGCAAGACCTTCGCCTTTTCAGGCGACACCGAATGGACCGACAAGCTCTATGACATTGCGGCGGGGGTCGATCTGTTTGTTGTCGACTGCTGCTCGGGGCAGGAGACAGTGCCCGGCCATATCGACTGGCCGACGCTGAAGGAAAAGCTGCCGCACTTCACCGCCAGGCGCATTGTCGCCACGCATTTCTCGCCAAGCGCGCTGTTGCGGATGGAAGATATGGTCAGCGCCGGGGTGGTGCCCGCCCATGACGGCCTGTCCTTTGACTTCTGACCCCGACCTGAACGGCTTGCTGGCGGCCATCCGGGCCTGCCGCATCTGCCGGGAGCAGCCCTTGTCCGGCACTTTGCCCCATGATCCGCGTCCCGTGCTGCAGGTCTCCGGCACGGCACGACTGCTGCTGGCAGGGCAGGCACCGGGCATAAGGGTGCACCTGAGTGGCGCACCCTTCACCGATCCGTCGGGGGACCGGCTGCGCGACTGGCTGGGGCTGGACAAGACGGCGTTCTATGATCCGGCCAGACTGGCGATCATCCCCATGGGGTTCTGCTTTCCCGGCCATGACGCCAAAAAGGGCGATTTGCCACCCCGGCGCGAATGCCGGGAAGCCTGGCATGGCCAGCTGATGCAGGCGCTACCGCAGGTGGAGACGGTGCTCGCCATCGGGCGGTATGCCCAAGCCTGGCATTTCGCCCGGCTGGGCCGGGCCTTGAATCCGGCTACCGCCATCGGTGATATTGTCCGCGCCAGCGTCGCAGATGACGGCATTCGCCCGCGACTGATCGCCCTCCCGCACCCCTCCTGGCGCAATTCCGGATGGCTCAACGCCAATCCCTGGTTTGCGCAGGAGGTTTTGCCTTTGGTGCGGGCGGAGGTTGCGCGGCTGACTGGCGCGTGAGGTCTATTTCAGCAGGCTGATCAGGCTGGACGTATCCCAGCGCTGGCCACCCTCCTTCTGGATCCGGGCGTAAAACTGGTCCACCAAAGCGGTCACCGGCAATTGCGCCCCGTTGCGGCGCGCTTCGGTGAGGCAGATCTCGAGATCCTTGCGCATCCAGTCCACGGCAAAGCCAAAATCGAATGTGCCCGCAGCCATGGTCTGGTGCCGGTTGTCCATCTGCCACGATTGCGCCGCACCTTTGGATATCGCGCCAATCACCGCTTCTGGGTCGAGACCGGCCTTTCGGGCAAAATGGATGCCTTCAGCCAAAGCCTGGACCATCCCGGCAATGCAAATCTGGTTGACCATTTTGGTCAACTGGCCAGCCCCGGCCGGGCCCATCAGTCTGCAAGCCTTGGCGAACGCCGCAATCACCGGTTCGGCCCTGGCAAAGGCCGCAGGCTCGCCGCCGCACATCACCGTCAGCGCGCCATTTTCCGCGCCAGCCTGGCCGCCGGACACCGGCGCGTCGATGAAATGCAGGCCCAGTTTGGCCGCCGCACCCGCCAGCTCACGCGCCAGTTCGGCGGAGGCGGTGGTGTGATCGACAAAGATGGCACCTTTCGCCATGCCGGCGAAGGCACCGTCAGCCCCTAAAACCACCGCCCGCACATCCGCATCATTGCCAACGCAGGCCAACACGAAATCCTGCCCCGCCGCCGCCGTCCGGGGGCTGGAAGCCGCCCTGCCGCCATGCCTTGCCACCCATTCAGCCGATTTGGCAGCGGTGCGGTTATACACTGTCACCTCATGCCCGCCCCTGGTGGCCAGATGTCGCGCCATGGGATGGCCCATCACGCCCAAGCCGAGAAATGCCACTTTTGCCATATGAATATTCCATTGCGGGAGACACTACAGGGCCTGTCGCATGGCAGGCGAAACGAGGCAAGCGTGGCGCGAGCCAGCCCTAATACACTTCAAACTCGAAATATTTCGCCCTGATGGCCGTGTAGGTGCCATCGCTCACGAGTTCGTCAAAGGCTTTTTCCAGCAAGGTTTTCAGGTCGCCATCCTCCTTGCGCAGGCCAATGCCGATGCCCTCGCCGAAATACGCTGGATCCCGCGCCACATCGGCCAGATATTTGCAGCAGGCGGCTTCGCGCCGGGTTTTCAGCAGGTTGAGAATGGCGTCCTTGTCGCCAAAGGCCACGTCGATCCGGCCCTCGGACAGGTCGAGCACCGCATCCACCAGCGTATCGAACGGCTTGATCTGCGCCCGCTTGTAAAGTTCCTCCAGATAGGCCTGGTGCGGCCCGTTGGCTTCAACGCCAATCGTGTACCCGGCCAGACCCTCCGGGCTGGAATCCTTGATCTGGCGCTGGCGTGCCGCCATGAAGGCCGAGGGCATGCGCACATACGGTTTGGTAAAATCAATCTGCTTCAGCCGCTCGTCGGTAATCTCCATCGCCGCCATGATCGCATCATAATGGTTGGACAAAAGGCGCGGGATCATCGCGTCCCATTCCTGCGGCTCGAACGTGCAGGTGACTTTCATGCGCAGGCACAGCGCCTTGCCCAGATCAATCTCGAAGCCCTGCAGTTCGTTGTTGGCATCGAGAAAATTATAGGGCGGGCGGGCCCCTTCGCTGGCAATGCGCAGGGTTTGCCAGTCTTTGGCAAAGGCGAAAAACGGCGCACCGAGCGCCAGCACACACAGGCCCGCCGCACAGAGTCTGCGAAATTTCAAGCAAATCAATTTTCACCACCAGTCCGGACCAATCATTCATCTATCAGGTAATTCTTTCGCCCGCATGACCGAAAAGATGAATCAAGCCTGCGTGAGTGCGGCGTGAGCGGCCTGCGCATCTTGCGGGCGGTTGAGATTGGTGAAGGGATCGGGCGCACCGGGAGAGCCTGCAAAAGCAATGCTTTGGCAGGGCAGGGCCGCCAACGCCTCCTGCACTTTGCGAAGTCCGGCACGCAACAATTGCCGCAATTCCTCCGCCTGCGCCACCGGCCACAGCGCAAACAAGGGCTCTATTCCGCGCGGCCCGGTAGCGTAGCAAATCTTGCCGGAATAATTGCCCGCCAAAAGCGCGGCGACAAGATTTTTCGGGAGAAACGGTGCATCGCAGGGCACACAGGCGATATGGCTCAGGCTGCGGCCCGCAGCATATTCCAGCCCGGCCAGAATGCCCGCCAGCGGTCCGGCGCCGGCAAATTCCGCCACATCGGCGATCACTGGCAGGCCAAACCGCGCAAACCGGTCCGCCCCGCCATTGGCATTCAGCACCAGTCCGCTGGTTTGCGGGCCAAAGCGCGCGATGACATGCGCCAGCACCGGCTGGCCCGCCAGATCCATCAGCGCCTTCTCCTGCCCCATCCGGCGAGACAGGCCGCCGGCGAGGATCATGCCAAAAATCTGGCCTTGCGGCATCATGCCCCCTTGCATTAACCCTGCCGGGAAGCCGCCTGAAACCGGCTGTCTCTGACCTAAAGGCTGCGCCGTGCTCTCGCAACAGGATGTTCTGAAAACCCTCGCCGCCGTGCCCGGTCCCGATGGCCGCACGCCGCTGCCGCAATCGGGTGCCATCGCCGGGCTGACGCTGCGCGAGGGCAAGGTCTATCTGGCCCTTTCCATTGACCCGGCCAAGGCGGCGGCGATGGAGCGGATGCGGGCGGCAGCGCAGGACGCCATCGGCGACATGCCCGGCGTGACCCAGGCGATTGTGACATTGACGGCGGACAAGCCGCAATCTGGCGCAGCGGTCGGCCCCGCCGCCGGTTCGGCTTCGGCACCCGGCCCCAAAGCGCAGGCGGCGCGGGCGGGCAATCCAATTCCCGGCGTGGCGCGCATCATTGCCGTCGCTTCCGGCAAGGGCGGAGTCGGCAAATCCACCACCGCTGCCAATCTGGCCCTGGGGCTGGTGGCGCAGGGCTGGCGTGTCGGCCTGCTGGATGCCGACATTTACGGCCCCTCGATCCCGCGCCTGTTCGGCATCACCGGCAAGCCGGAGGTGGAAGGGCGAATCATGCAGCCGTTCCAGAAACATGGCCTGAAAATCATGTCGATCGGCTTTCTGGTGGAGGAGGATACGCCAATGATCTGGCGCGGGCCGATGGTGATGAGCGCTATCAACCAGATGCTGCGCGAGGTTAACTGGGGCGAACTTGACTGCCTGGTGGTCGATATGCCGCCGGGCACCGGCGATGCGCAGCTGACCATGGCGCAATCGGTGCCGCTGGCCGGGGCGGTGATTGTCTCCACCCCGCAGGATCTGGCGTTGATCGACGCGCGGCGCGGCATGGCCATGTTCCGCCGGGTGGAAGTGCCGGTGCTCGGCCTGATTGAAAACATGAGTTATTTCATCTGTCCCGCCTGCGGCACCAGATCGGACATTTTTGCCCATGGCGGCGCAAGGCAGGAGGCGGAGCGGCTCGGTGCTCCATTTCTGGGCGAAGTGCCGTTGCACATGTCGATCCGCGAGACATCGGATGCGGGAACGCCGGTGGTGGTGAGTGATCCAGAGGGCGTTTATGCGGGGATTTACAGGGAGATGGCGGCGAGGCTGAAGGCAGGGCTTGAGGGGGCGGTTGTAAGGAAGGGGCC
>JAYVYA010000104.1:0-3149 GCA_043784745.1 Hyphomicrobiales bacterium | reverse complement strand
GTCGCGGCCATCGCCGGGTCTTTTTGCAGGCCCCAGACATCGTTGATGATGCAGGCCCCCAGCGCCATGGCGCGCCGCGCCACGGCGGCCTTGCAGGTATCAATCGAGATGGGGGCATCGATCGCTTCGGCTACAGCCCCCAAAACGGGCTCAATCCGTCGCAATTCCTCGGCCTCTGGCACGGGTGTCGCGCCAGGGCGGGTGGATTCTGCGCCGACATCGACAATGTCAGCTCCTTCGGCCATCAGCCTGCACGCCTGCGCCATCGCCGCCTCGCGGCCATTGAACTTGCCGCCGTCCGAGAATGAATCCGGCGTCAGGTTCAAAATCCCCATCAGCAGCGGGCGGGTGCCGATCAAGTTGAGGAAGGCGTCACGGTGGCGCTGCATCAGGTCTTTTCACCTTCTGCGCTCGGGCGGGCGCAGTGCCAGTGCGTGATGTTCCAGTCCGGGTGGCTGCCCGCCCATTCCGCCATCACCAGCGGCGCGTCGAACACGCATTGCTGGACATTGGTTTCGTTGATCAGCGGCAGCCGTTTTTCCTCGCATCTGTCGGGAGAGCCAGCAGCGCAGACGATAAATATCAGGTGGATGAAGTTCATGGCGTGCTCCGGGCCTCAGCTGATTTTGGTGCTGGCAACGGGAATACAGGACAGAAGGGGAATTTGCAAAGCGCCGCACCGGGCCGCGAACCCTGGGGTTCGCAGGCATCTCGCACTTGCGAACCTGAAGGTTCGCGTTCCATTACACTTGCGAACCTGCGGGTTCGCGCAGCGCTATCGCCTTTTGCGCAGCGCCTCCAGCAGCCGCCCGCTGGCTCCGCCCGTGCGCTCCATGCCGATGCTGGCCTGATATTCGCCAATCGCCTTGCGCGATTTGGCCCCCAGCGCGCCATCGGCATTGCCGATGTCATAGCCGCGCGAGGCCAGCAGGGTTTGCAGCTCGCGCCGCTCGGCCCGCGACAAGCCCCGGTCGCCATTGGGCCAGGGCGTCTGCATTCCGGCCCCGCCGCGCAACCGGTCAGACAGCAGCGCGATGGCCAGCCCGTAGGATTCAGCCGCGTTATAGGCATAGATCGCATCGAAATTATGCGTCACCAGAAATGCCGGGCCACGCGGGCCAGCGGGCAGCAGCAAGCCAGCGTGCCCCTCGCCAAGGCCGCGCCCGTCCAGCCGCGTGATGCCGCGCGCCGCCCACGACGACATCGCCTGCTTGTTGGTCCGCCCGGAGGGGCCGGCATAGCCTTCCGGCAAGCGCACCTCAAAGCCCCAGGGCCGCCCCGATTTCCAGCCAGATTTGGCCAGATAATTGGCGGTGGAGCCTAATGCATCCGGCACCGAGCCGATCACGTCGCGCCGCCCGTCGCCATCCAGATCAACCGCATAGCCCAGAAACGTGGTGGGGATGAATTGCGTATGGCCGAACGCCCCGGCCCAGGAGCCTTTAAAATCGTCGGCCCGGACATCGCCGCGCTGCAAAATTTCCAGCGCTGCGACAAACTGGCCGCGAAAGAACTGCTGGCGACGGCCAAAGCAGGACAAAGTGGCGAGCGACTGCACGATGGGCCGCTTGCCAAAGCCCTTGCCAAAATCCGATTCCACCCCCCAGACGGCGGCAATCGTCGCCGCATCGACGCCGTAGCGGCTTTCCGCCAGCCGGAAGGCGCTGGCATATTCCGAAAGTTTTCCCCGCCCTTCCGTCACCCGCTCCTCATCGACCAGTGCGGCGAGGTAATCCCAGATCGGCGTCTTGAATTCTGGCTGCGCATCCAAAAAGGGGAGGATTTCCATATTGGGCTGCAGGCCCGAGGTGGCGGCGGAAAAAGTGGCGGCGGAGACGCCTTTGGCGGAGGCATGGGACCGCAGGCCCGCCAGGCAGTCAGCGAACTCTGCGCGGGCCGCGGAGGTGGCGGCGAGGAGGGCGGCGAGGGTGAGGAGGGCGGCGCGATTCGTCATGCGGTGAGTGTAGCAGGCAAGTGCCGTTTTCCATAAACCAATCGAGAGTCCCAATTAAAGACAGATCGTGTTTTCCGGGATCGCGCCTGTCTTGCGCAGCGGGACAATGTTGCTATGATCGTTCATGGCGTAGCGCTCCTTTCGGGGAGGTTCCGGCAGGCTCGATACCCGCATCGATACGCCGCTCGACTCATGGCGTCATCACCCAGCTTCGGCCATGGCTCGACGACCACCCAATGAGGACCGGGACCCGCAACGAGCGTGAGATGTGCGTGTTTCGACGCATGCCGGATGAGACCTGCCAATATTGAGAGGCACACAGCCATGCTCGTCGAGACTGCGCAACGCGAATACCGCACATGGATATTTGACAGTCGGCGCTGGCGGCATTACCAGCCGCGCCCCGATGATATCATCATCGCGACGTACCCGAAATGCGGTACGACCTGGATGCAACGCATTGTCGGCCTGCTCATCTTTCAGACGCCTGAGCCCATGTCCCTCATGCAGATTTCCGCCTGGATTGATCGCCGGTTTCCGCAGCCGATCGAGGCTGTCATTGCTCATATCGAGGCTCAGAAACACCGGCGGTTCTTGAAGTCGCATCTCCCGCTGGACGGGCTGCCGTTCTACGATGAGGTCAAATATATTCATGTCGCAAGAGACGGTCGCGACGCCTGCATGTCGTTCCACAATCACGGCAGGGGCTTTTCGGACCAGATGCTCGAACACCTCGACAAGGCCGGAATGGAAGACGAAACGATTGGGCGTCCTTATCCCGGCATTCCGGTCGATCCAAGCCAATTCTTTCACCAGTGGATCACGCAAGGCGAAGTGCCCGGCCACGCGGACGGCTCACCGAGCATGTCGTTTTTTCAGTTTGAAAAGAGCTGGTGGGCAGCGAGGAGCAGACCGAATGTGTTGAATGTCCACTACAATGACCTGAAGGCGGACCTTTCCGCCGAAATGCGGCGTATCGCCGATTTTCTCGGCATATCCGTCGCTCCGGATTTATGGCCCCAACTCGTCGCCGCCGCAGGTTTCGAGGCGATGCGCCGCGATGGCGATACGCTGTTGGCCAACGTCGCCGCGACATTCAAGCACGGCAGCCGCGGGTTCTTCTTCAAGGGGGCCAACGAGCGCTGGCGCGGCGTGGCGGCCGAAGAGGACCTCGAACTTTACGAGGCGAAGGCGG
>JAYVYA010000103.1:0-1933 GCA_043784745.1 Hyphomicrobiales bacterium | reverse complement strand
CCCGGCAAGACCTCGTCGCCATGGCCTTCGGCCCCCGTCGCATCGGCATTGATCTGGAGCCGTTGGGCGAAGTGGCCGAACCGCCGTGGAATATTTTGTCCTCCAACGAGCGCACCCGGCTGCGGCACCTGGATGCGGCGGCGGCCCACCGGGCGTTTTTGGAGATTTGGACAGGACGGGAGGCCTGTCTGAAAGCGGACGGGCGCGGTTTGCTGGTTGATGCGGAATCCGCCGATTGGTCAAAGGCCCGCTTTTTCCGGGTCTGGACCGGCAGCGGAAAAAATGCCTGTGTCATCACCTGCGCGGAATACGTTGGCGGCTAATGGACATTGTGCCTCAAATGGCATATCTATTGCCTCATAAAACCGTCAAAACGGGTGGCATATGCTCAAGCGTCCGCAAGCATCATCGAAAAGCGGCCAGATCAGGCCCAACACGGCTCGCTCGGGAAAGCCATTGTCCATGTTCTTCGCCGCTGGGGGGTTGATAGAGGCGGAAGATGTCAGCGCGGCATTTGGCATGTCCAAAAGTCAGCTCGCCCAAACCATGGGCGTCAAACCTGAAACCTTGCAACGCGCTGTCCGCTCCAACGCGCCGCGTACCCAGAATCGCTTGCGTGAGATGCTGGAAATTGTCAGTCGCGTCACTGAGTGGGCCGGCGGGCAAGCACAGGCCATGGCGTGGTACCGGGCCGAACCGATTTCCGCCTTTGGTGGCCGGACAGCAGAAGCCCTGGTTAAGGAGGGGCGTGCGGGCGCGGTGCGCGACTGGCTTGATCATATCGCCCGGGGCGGATTTGCGTGAGGTTTCAGGGGACATGTTTTCGCGCTCATGAACCCCGCTTTGCCTGGTCGCCGTTATCGGGTGAAGGGGCACAGCTTTTTGGCGGGCGCTTCAACATTGCGGGCGTGCCTGCGCTCTATCTGGCACTGACGGTCGATGGCATGTTTGCGGAAATGGGGCATGGATTTGCCAGACGGTTTGAGCCGCTGACCATATGCACGTATGATGTGGACGTATCAGATATGGCCGATTTGCGAACGGATGCGCTGCGCTCGCAAGCTGGCGTCACGATGGCCGGGCTGGCGTGCTCGTGGAAGCTGGAAATCGACAATGGCAAAACGCCCTACACCTGGACGCTGGCCCGGCGGCTGATCGCATCGGGCACCGCTGGCATTCTGGTGCCCTCTTTCGCATCGGGCGCAAAGCCGAACGCGACCAATCTGGTGCTTTGGAAATGGGGAGCCGAACCGCCGCATCAGGTGCGGGTGCATGATCCCTCGGAAAAATTGCCGAAGGACGGGCGCTCCTGGGAATAGAGGTGAAGGATGACGGACCCTTGATTTGCCTGCAAGCGAAGCATCAGAAACAGCAATTGACGCCAACGCGGAACCCGGCGACATAATTACTGTTCATTTCCCCCTCTCCGGAAACATCCCCCTTATTTCCGCCGCCCTTGCCGCCACCACCCCGCGCTCGGTAATCAGCCCGCTCACCAGCCGCGCCGGGGTCACGTCAAACGCCGGGTTCAGCGCTGGCGTCGCGCGCGGGGAAATCCTTACCCTCCCCACCTCGCCGCCGTCCGTCTCGCCCCACACATAGCTTACTTCATCCCCGGAGCGTTCCTCGATCGGCACCTCGCGCACCCCGTCCATAATGGCAAAATCAATCGAAGGGCTGGGGACGGCGACGTAGAAGGGCACGCCATTGTCACGGGCGGCCAAAGCCTTGAGATAGGTGCCGATTTTGTTGCAGACATCGCCCTGCGCCGTCGTGCGGTCGGTACCAACGAGGCACAGGTCAATCCCGCCATGCTGCATCAGGTGGCCGCCGGCATTGTCGACAATCAGCGTGTGCGGCACGCCGTGGTTGGCCAGCTCCCACGCGGTGAGGGAGGCGCCCTGGTTGCGCGGGCGGGTCTCGTCCACATAGA
>JAYVYA010000102.1:0-2340 GCA_043784745.1 Hyphomicrobiales bacterium | reverse complement strand
GCTGGCACGGCTGGAAGCCTTGCAGGACCAGAAAACCATCTGCATCACGAGCGGGTCCGGGCGGTTTTTTGCCCCCGCCTCGCAGGATGTGCTGGCACTTCTGCTGCTCGATTACCCGCAGGCGACCCTGCTGGCGGGTGGCACCGATGTCGGGCTGTGGATCACCAAGGGGATGCGCAAGCTGGACCCTGTGATCTATATTGGCCGCATTGAAAGCTTGCAGCGCATCATTGAGACCGCAAACCGTATCGCGATTGATGCGGGCGTCACCTGTTCGGAGGCGGAGGCCGTGCTGGGGCATTTTTATCCCGATTTTACCGAAATGCTGCGCCGCTATGGCTCCGTGCAAATCCGCAACAGCGCCACGCTCGGCGGCAATATTGCCAATGGCTCGCCAATTGGCGATGGTTCGCCTGCCCTGATTGCGCTGGGCGCACAATTGCACTTGCGCCATGGCGATGTCAGGCGGGTGATTGCGCTGGAAGATTTTTTCCTCGCCTATGGCAAGCAGGACCGGGCAGCGGGCGAATTCGTCACCCGCATCAGCCTGCCCAAACCGGAGGCGGGGCAGATATTTCGCGCCTACAAAATCAGCAAGCGGCTGGATCAGGACATTTCAGCTGTGCTTGGGGCCTTCAGCCTGACCATGGCGGGAGATGTGATTGAGGAAATCCGCATCGCCTTCGGCGGCATGGCTGCCACGCCCAAACGCGCGCCGGCGACAGAGACCGCCCTGCGCGGCAAGGTCTTTGACGAGGCGGCGCTGGCGCAGGCCCGCGCCGCCCTGGCGCAAGATTTTGCGCCCATTTCCGACATGCGGGCGAGCGCCGCCTACCGGCTGGCCGTGGCGCAAAACCTGCTGACCCGGCTGTGGCATGAGGTGAGGCATGGCGATGTGCCGGTGCGACTGCGCGGAAGCGGGAGCCTCGCCCATGTCTGACCATGCGCACAAAGACCGGATCAGCGGCGGCGTCCACGCCTCCCAGCCGCATGATTCCGCCCGCCGCCATGTCAGCGGCGAGGCGGTATATATTGATGACATGCCAGAACCCGCCGGGCTGCTGCATGTGTATCTGGGCCTGAGCGAAAAGGCCCATGCCCGGATTGTCGCGCTGGACCTATCCGCCGTGCGCGCCCTGCCCGGCGTGGTGCTGGTGCTGGAGGGCGGCGACATTCCCGGCCCCAATGACATGAGTTCCACCCATAAGCAGGATGAAACCGTGCTGGCGACACAACTGGTCGAATATGCCGGCCATCCCGTCTTCGCCGTGGCGGCGGAAACCCGTGACATCGCCCGCCGCGCCGCCCGCTTCGCCAAAATCACCTATGAGGATTTGCCTGCCATTCTCGACATTGCCCGCGCCCGGGCCACGCCCAAGCTCGTCACCGGGCCGCTGGCTTTGGCGCGCGGCGATGCCGCCGCCGCCCTCGCCAGGGCTCCGCGCCGCCTCAAGGGCAGCATGGAAATTGGCGGGCAGGATCACTTTTACCTCGAAAGCCAGATTGCGCTGGCGCTTCCGGGTGAGGAAGATGAGGTCACTGTTTTCACTTCCACCCAGCACCCGACCGAGGCCCAGCATATGGTGGCGCAGGCGCTGGGCGTCGCCAATAATGCCGTGACGGTGGAAGTGCGCCGGATGGGCGGCGGCTTTGGCGGCAAGGAGACGCAGGGCAATCTTTTCGCCATCATCGCCGCCCTTGTCGCCAAAAAGACTGGCCGCGCCGCCAAAATCCGCCCCGACCGCGATGATGACATGATCATCACCGGCAAGCGCCATGATTTTGTGGTGGATTACGAGGTGGGCTTCACCGGTGAGGGCGAAATCCTGGCGGTCGACATGCTCTATGCCGCCCGCTGTGGCTGGTCGGCGGACCTTTCCGGCCCGGTGACGGACCGGGCTCTGTTCCATGCCGACAATTGCTATTTCTACCCCGATGTCCGCCTGCAATCGCAGCCACTCAAAACCAACACCGTCTCCAACACCGCCTTTCGCGGCTTTGGCGGGCCGCAGGGCATGGTCGGGGCAGAGCGATTAATCGAGGAGGTGGCCTTTGCCTGCGGTCTGGACCCGCTGGATGTGCGCAAACGCAATTTCTACGGCACGAGCGACCGCAATATCACCCCCTACCACCAGAGCGTCACCGACAACATCATTCCCCGCATCGTCGCGCAGCTGGAACGCGAGTCTGACTATGCCGGGCGGCGCAAGGCGATTGCCGCCTTCAATGTTGAAAGTCCGGTGCTGAAGCGCGGGCTGGCACTGACGCCGGTTAAATTTGGCATATCCTTCACCGCCACCTGGTATAATCAGGCCGGGGCGCTGGTGCATGTCTATTCCG
>JAYVYA010000101.1:0-9687 GCA_043784745.1 Hyphomicrobiales bacterium | reverse complement strand
CTTCAGGGCGGCCCGCTGATGCATGTGATCGCTGCCAAGGCAGTGGCGTTCGGCGAAGCGCTGCGGCCTGAATTTGCCAATTATGCCCGTCAGGTCGTCGTTAATGCCAAAGTGCTGGCCGAAACGCTGGTAGCTGGCGGCCTGGCCATCGTCTCGGGCGGCACCGATAACCATCTGATGCTGGTCGATTTGCGCCCCAAAAAGCTTAACGGCAGGGCGGCGGAGGCGGCTCTGGGCCGCGCCCATATCTGCTGCAACAAGAACGGCGTGCCGTTTGATCCGGAAAAGCCGATGGTCACCTCCGGCATCCGCCTCGGCACCCCCGCCGCCACCTCGCGCGGCTTTGGCACGCAGGAGTTCAAGCTGGTGGGCGAGTTGATTCTGGAAGTGCTGAATGGCCTCGCCCGCAATGGTGAAGCGGGCAATGGCGCAGTGGAAGCCAGCGTGAAAGCGCGGGCCGAAGAACTGGCACGGCGCTTTCCTATCTACGCCTAAACGATCCCTGTGAGTCTCGGAGCATCTCATGAAGACGCATTTCATTCGCTCTCTCGTCGGAATGGCCTCCATCGTCATAATATATACAGTCTGTGCTCCAGCCTTGGGCCAAACTTTGGAGTGCAAACGGAGATTTGAAAACAACCGTGTTGATCCCAATGGAAATGTTCATCAAGGTTGGTTCAAGCATGTGATCGAAGGCAAGGAGGTTCCGGGTTCTTATGTCGCCTTAGTGGCGTGTCCGACAGGCTGGACACCGGTCAGCGGCTCGGTTCGCTACGAAGGCGGCTGGTGGGACACTACAATACTCGACAAATGGCGGCCAGTCTCGACTATTCTTCTCGACGAAGAGCCGTGGCCTCGGCTACAAAAGCGCCAAAAATCCGTGCGCGCTCAAACAGCACCACCATGGGCATGCGTGGTAAAATGGACTGGTTGGCTCGAGCCAAAACCGCCGGATCCGTTATGGTGCGAGGCAGTTTGCTGCCGTGTGCAATAGCGTCCTCACTTTTCTTTTACGAAAGATATGAACAGCAATGCGCTGCCCCTATTGCGGCTCGCTCGAAACGCAGGTCAAGGACTCGCGGCCTACCGATGATTCGGCTTCCATCCGGCGGCGGCGGGTCTGTCCCGATTGCGGCGGGCGGTTTACGACGTTTGAGCGGGTGCAGCTGCGCGAGCTGACGGTGGTGAAAAAATCCGGACGCCGTGTGCCATTTGACCGTGAAAAGCTGATGCGCTCGCTGGAAATTGCGCTCAGAAAGCGCGCGGTGGAACCCGAACGGGTGGAGCGCATGGTCAATGGCATCGTCCGCCAGCTGGAAAGCGGCGGCGAAAATGACATTGCCAGCGACAAAATTGGCGAACTGGTGATGGAGGGGCTTAAATCACTGGACGGTGTGGCTTATGTCCGCTTTGCGTCGGTCTATCGCAATTTTCGCGAGGCGCGGGAATTTGGCACCATTCTGGGCGAGCTGGCCGAGGGGTTTGATACATTGGATGCGCCGGATGCCGAACCCGATGTTGCCGCTGCACTGCCCGTGCGTTAATGGCTGAGCTTGGCATCTCTCCGCCTGCCAGCCCGCAGGATATCGCCCTCATGGCGCAGGCTCTGGCGCTGGGCCGCGGCCATCTTGGCCAGGTTGCGCCCAATCCCTCCGTGGGCGCGCTTGTGGTGCGGGCGGGCGCAATTGTCGGGCGCGGTGTCACCCGTGCGGGCGGGCGGCCCCATGCCGAAACCATTGCTCTGGATGCGGCGGGCGCAGCGGCGCGGGGGGCCACCCTCTATGTCACACTGGAGCCGTGCAGCCACACTGGTAAAACCGGCCCCTGTGCCGATGCCGTGATCAAGGCGGGCATTGCCCGTGTGGTTTCGGCGATGCAGGACCCTGACCCGCGTGTCTCCGGCCATGGCCATGCCCGCCTGCGGGCGGCGGGCATTGAGGTTGTGGTGGGCGTCGAGGGGGCGGCAGCCCTGCGCGCCAATCTCGGCCATGTGCTGCGCGTCACGCAGGGACGTCCGATGGTGACGCTAAAACTGGCCGAAACCCGCGACGGTTTTGCGGCGGGAGACGAGCATGACGCGCGCCTGATGATTACCGGCGCACTGGCCAACCAGCGCACCCATGAATGGCGCGCCGCGCATGACGCCATCATGGTCGGCATTGGCACCGTGCTGGCCGATGATCCGCTGATGACGGTGCGTTGGCCGGGCGAGCCGCGCCAGCCAAAACGAATCGTGCTGGACACCCATTTGCGCCTGCCACTATCCACGCGGCTGGTGGCGACATTGGCTGAGGCGCCGGTGTGGGTGCTGGCCGGGCAGGGCGCACCGGTGGACCGGGTTCAGGCTTTGGAAGCGCTCGGGGTGGAAGTGTTCCGCTTGGCGGAAACGGCAAGCGGGCATGTTGACCTCGCCGCCGCCCTGCAACTGCTGGCGCAAAAGGGCCTGACGCGGATTTTCAGCGAGGGCGGCCCGCGCGTTGCCGCCGCGCTGATCGGGCAGGGCTTTGCCGATGCCTGCATTTTCCTGACCAGCGCCCGGCCTTTGGGCCGGGCCGGGGTGGAGGCGCTCGCCGGACCGGCCCGCCAGATACTGGCCGATGCCGCCCGCTACACTCTTGCCAGCGATGAAATGCTCGGGCAGGACCGGATGCGTATCTATGAGAGGGTGATCGGCTGATGTTTACCGGACTTGTCAGCGATATCGGGGAAATTCTGGCGGTGGAGCCGCGCGGCGCGCTGAAACGCATCCGCATCGCCTGCCATTATCCCGCCCTCAGCATTGCCATGGGCGCTTCGATTGCGTGTGCCGGCGTGTGCCTCACAGCCGTCGGCATGGGCACCATGGGCAATAATAGCTGGTTTGATGTCGATGCCGCCGCCGAAACTCTGGCGCTGACCCATGCCGGGCAATGGGTTGCGGGCAGAAAAATCAATCTCGAACGCTCGCTGAAAATGGGCGATGAACTGGGCGGCCACATGGTTTCCGGCCATGTCGATGGCCTCGCCCGCCTTGTCACGCGGCGCGATTTTGACGGCATGGCGGAATTCCGGCTGGCAGCCCCGCCCGCGCTGGCCCGGTTCATCGCCCGGAAGGGATCTGTCTGCCTCGATGGCACTTCGCTGACGGTGAATGATGTGGAGGGCAATGAGTTCACCATTCTTCTGATTCCCCATACGCTGGCGGTCACCACCTGGGGCGCGGCAGCTGAGGGCGACGCGATCAATCTGGAAGTGGATGTGATGGCCAGATATGCGGCGCGGCTGGCGCAGACGAGCTGAGTGGTGGCTCGTGAAGCAGCGGCGCGGCTTCCTGTCTCCAATTGGAACAATCCCCCCAACAATCCCTTAACCAATTTGCAGCCCCTTCAGCGCATTCTGCACTCCTGTTGCTTTTGTTCCAGGAGTTGCCGATGTCCCTCACTTTCCGCGCCGCCGGTCTTGCCGCGCTTGTTGCCGCTTGCGCCCTCACCCTGTCCGCCCCCGCCCGTGCGGAAAATGGCCGCAACGGCGCTGCCGCCGCCGGCCTTGCTGTCGGCCTCGTCGGCGGTGTGTTGCTCGACCGCACTTTGCTGCGTCCGTCCCAGCCTCAGGCCCAGCCGGTCTATGTCGATCCGCAGCCGACTTATTCCGTCCGCCGGCCAGCGCCTGATGTCTATTACACCCGCGCGTCCGGCCTGAAAGCCCAGTGTGATGAAGGGGACACGAGCGCCTGCATCCGCTTTGGCATCCAGATTGGCCAGCACAAGGAGCGCGAGGCGCAATGGCGCCGCCAGCATCCCGACATGTTTGACTACGAGCGCAACTGAGCCTGCGTTTCAGGCAAGGCGCGGGGCGGGCAGGCCTGGTGCCTGGAAAATCCGGCTTGCCACCATCAGCCCAAACCTTTAACCACCCCTGACAACACAACGATTTAACAGGGGTTTTACCTTGGCTGAAGCAAGCCGACCGGCAGCAATTGCCCATCACGCGCCGGGGGCGCATTTTCTCATCGTCGAAGCCCGCTATTATGATGCCGTCGGCGCGCAATTGCTTGATGGTGCAGTTGCCGCCCTCAAGGCTGCCGGGGCCAAGGCGCACCTGATCAACGTGCCCGGCGCGCTGGAGATTCCCGCCGCCATGGCGATTGCCCTTGATGTGGCGGAAGCCATGGGTCGGCCTTATCAGGGTGCGATGGCGCTGGGTTGCATCATTCGCGGCGATACCTATCATTTCGAGATCGTCGCCAATGAAAGTTCCCGCGCGCTGATGGACTTGTCGGTCAGCCGCAAGCTGGCGCTCGGCAATGGCATTCTCACGGTCGAGAACATTGGCCAGGCCCAGGAGCGGGCCGATCCCGCGCGCGGCGACAAGGGCGGCGATGCCGCCCGTGCGGCCCTTTGCCTGCACGCGCTCAAACATTCGCTCGGGGTATGATTCATGGCTAAAGAGCATCGCGCTGCCGCGCGTCTTGCCGCCGCCCAGGCGCTCTACCAGATGGACGTGACCGGCAAGGGTCTCAACGAGATTTTTGCCGAGTTTGAATCGCACTGGATTGGCCAGGAAGTGGAAGGCGCGCAATACAATCCCGCCGAAATCGCATTTTTTCGTGATATTATGGCCGGTGTCCTGTCCGACCAGCATGCGCTTGACCAGCTGATTGACAGCCACCTTGTGCAGGGCTGGCCGCTGGCGCGGATTGAGGCGCTGATGCGCGCCATCCTGCGCGCCGGGTGCTATGAACTGAAAAAACGCACCGATGTGCCGGCCCGCGTGGTAATATCGGAATATGTCGATGTGGCTGGTGCGTTTTTCGACCGGGAGGAAGCGGGCATGATCAATGCCGTGCTCGACACCCTGGCCAAAAAGCTTCGCGCCACCGAATTTGAGCCCCGGGCGTAGCATCTGCATCATGGCAAACCTCAGCGAAGATGAATTGATCGGCCAGTATTTTGCGCCCCTCGCCGGGCCGGGCGGCCTCGGCCTGAAAGACGATGCGGCGCTTTTGAGCGTGCCCGAGGGCTTCGAGCTGGTGCTGACCAAGGACGCGCTGGTGGCGGGCGTGCATTTTTTCCCTGAGGATCCTCCCGCCCTCATTGCCCGCAAGGCGTTGCGCGTCAACCTGTCGGACCTCGCGGCAAAGACGGCAAAGCCCTGCGGCTTTCTTTTGGCTCTGGCCCTGCCCGCAGCGATGGGCGCAGCCTGGATTGCCGGCTTTGCCCGTGGCCTGGGAGAGGATGCCAAAACCTTCGGCATCCCGCTGCTGGGCGGCGATACGGTGAAAACGCCGGGGCCGCTGGTGGTGTGCATCACCGCGCTTGGGCTGGTGCCCAAAGGTGGCATGGTGCGGCGCACCGGCGTGCGTGCCGGGGACCACCTGTTCGTCACCGGCACCATTGGGGATGCCGCGCTGGGATTGCGGCTGCGCCTGCAAAATGCGGGTGAGGGCGGCCCGGTGCTGCTGGGGCCGGATGCCCAAAAAATTCTGCTGGACCGCTACCTGCTGCCCCAGCCCCGGATGGAATTTGCCGGATTGCTGCGCGCCCATGCCAGCGGTGCCATGGATGTCTCCGACGGATTCGTCGGCGACATGCGCAAAATGCTGCTGGCCTCCGGCACTGGCGGGCGGATCGAACTGGCCAAAGTGCCGTTTTCCGGCGCGGCGCGGGAAATGATGCGGCTGGATACAGCCTGTCGCGACCTTGCTTTGACCGGCGGCGATGATTATGAATTGATCTGTTCCGTAACCCGCCCGCAGGTCCGCGCCTTCGAGCAGGCGGCGCGGTCGCAGGGGTTGGTTATTGCCAAAGTCGGCGTGGCAGCCGACGGGCCGGTGAATTTCGTTGACGGACGCGTCCAGGACATTGTGTTTGAGCGCGATTCCTGGAGCCATTTCTAGGTCCAAAGCCGGAGAACCCAAATGCAACACCGTCGGTTAGGCGCTTCTGGTTTGATGGTTCCGGTGCTGAGCTATGGCTGTGGCACGTTTGGCGGCAAGGGCGAGTTTTTCAAGGAATGGGGCAATACGGACGAGAAGGGTGCCCGCCACCTTGTCGATATCTGCCTCGAACATGGCGTCTCGATGTTTGACACCGCCGATATTTATTCGGCGGGCGAATCCGAGCGCATCCTCGGCACGGCCATCAAGGGCCGCCGCGACAAGGTGCTGGTGTCCACCAAGGCCACTTTCCGGCACGGCGAGGCGGCCAATGATGTCGGCTCCTCGCGCTTTGCCTTGATTGCCGCCTGCGAAAAGGCGCTGAAACGGCTGGGAACGGATTACATCGACCTGTTCCAGCTGCATGGTTTTGATGCACTTACGCCGGTGGAGGAAACCCTGTCGGCGCTGGACGGTCTCGTCCGCGCCGGAAAAATCCGCTATACCGGCATCTCCAATTTCTCCGGCTGGCATTTGATGAAATCCCTAGCCGTGTCAGAGCGTTACGGCTATTCTCGCTATGTTGCCAACCAGACCTATTATTCGCTGGTCGGGCGCGACTACGAGACCGAACTGATGCCGCTGGGTTTGGATCAGGGAATCGGTGCGGTGGTGTGGAGCCCGCTCGGCTGGGGCCGCCTGACCGGCAAAGTCCGCCGGGGCACGGCCTTGCCGGAGGTCAGCCGCCTGCACAAGACAGCCGCCAATGGCCCGCAAATACCGGATGCCTGTCTCTACAAAGTAGTCGCCGCGATTGACAAGATCGCTGGCAAAACCGGCAAATCCGTGCCGCAGATCGCACTGAACTGGTTGTTGCAGCGCCCGACCGTCTCCACCATCCTGATCGGTGCCCGCAACGAAGTGCAATTGCGCGAAAACATCGGGGCGACCGGCTGGAGCCTGACGCGGACCCAGATGGAAGCGCTGGATGCCGCCAGCGCCCGGCCCTTGCCCTACCCCTACTGGCACCAGGCCGGTTTTACCGAGCGCAATCCGCCGCCGGTATGAACCGGCACTACGCCACCCCTGCCAGCAGCGCGGCCACCCGTTGTGGTGCCCGCGCGATCACCTGCAAATAGCTGCGCGCGGCCCGGTCCGGCGCGCGCCGCCCCTGTTCCCAATTGCGGACTGCATCGACATCCAGCCCGTAGGCCAGCGCAAACCCTTCCTGCGACAGGCCGATCTTTTCCCGCAAATCCCGCACGACGATATCCGCGTTTTTGTGGCGCACGGGGTAAAAGCCAAAGCTGTGGCCAGTCCCCGCATCAAGTCCCGCAAAACGTCCGGTATCCCTGCGTCTCCTCCACACTGGCAGGCTCGGCCAGCGCGGCAAATTCCGGATGGTCGTCAAACGGGCGCGCCAGCACGGCCAGCAGCGCCTCAAATGGTGCGAGATTGCCGCCTTCCGCCGCCCCCAATGCCTCCTCCACCCGGTGGTTGCGGGCAATAAAGCCGGGGTTTTTGGCGCGCAGCGCCTCCGGGGAAGCCGCGCCCCGCGCCCGCCAGCGCGGCAGCCACGCATCCAGCAGGGCCACATCGCCAAACAGCGCCCGCAATGGCCCCTCATCGCCCGTAGCCGCGCGCGCCAGATGGCGGAAGGCCAGCGTATAATCCGCCCGCCCGGCCTCCAGCGCCGCCAGAAAATGTTCCGCCAGCGCCGCATCCCCCGGCTCGATCCCTGCCAGCCCCAGCTTGGCGCGCATTCCTGCCAACCATGCTGCCTCATAGCGGACTTCGATGCCGGGGATCAGCCCGTTGGCCAGTTCCACCGCCCGGTCCCGGTCGTCGGCAAACAGCGGCAGCAGCGCCTCGGCCAGCCGCACCAGATTCCAGCCCAAGACCAGCGGCTGGCTGGCATAGGCATAGCGCCCGCCCCGGTCGATGGAACTGAACACCTGGCCGGGATCGTAATGCTCCAGAAAGGCGCAGGGGCCGTAATCCATGGTCTCGCCGGAAATGCTCATATTGTCGGTATTCATCACGCCATGGATGAAACCGGCGAGCATCCATTGCGCCACCAGACGCGCCTGGCGCCCGCACACCGCCTCAAAAAACGCCAGATAGCGGTTTTCCGCCCCGGCGAGCCCGGGATAATGCCGCGCAATCGCATAATCGGCCAATTGCCGCACGTTGTCGGTTTCCCGCCGCGCCGCGAAAAACTGGAAGCTGCCGACGCGAATGTGGCTGGCTGCAACGCGCGTCAGCACCGCGCCGGGCAGGGCGGTCTGCCGGTAGACCCGCTCTCCCGTTGCCACCGCCGCCAGCGCCCGCGTCGTTGGAATGCCAAGGCCGTGCATCGCCTCGCCCAAAATATATTCGCGCAGCACCGGCCCCAAAGCCGCCCGCCCGTCGCCGCCGCGGGAAAACGGTGTGCGGCCAGAGCCTTTCAGCGCGATGTCGCGGCGCTGGCCAAAAATGTCGATGACCTCCCCCAACAGCACGGCGCGGCCATCGCCCAGCTGGGCCGAAAACCCGCCGAACTGGTGGCCGGCATAGGCCTGCGCCAGCGGATTGGCCCCTGCTGGCAGCACATTGCCCGCAAAAATCGCCGCACCTTGCGCATTGTCCAGCGCCGCTGCATCCAGCCCCAGCTCGGCCGCCAGGCCATGGTTGAGTTTGAGCAGCCCCGGCTCCGCCACCGGGATCGGCTGGACGGCCAGGTAAAAGCCGGGCATGTCCCGCGCGAAGCTATTGTCGAAGCGGAAGGGCGGCGGCTGGATCATGCGGCGCTACTTCGGCACATGCTTGCGCCAGTCGTGCGCCTCTTTGAAGCCAAGCACTTCGCGGATTTTGCGGTTGGAGAGCGGCGCTTCAAACTCGCCCATCTTCCGCGTCAGCTTCGTGTTCGGGCAATATTTCGCCAGAAACTTTTCGGTCGGCATGTCGGCGGTGATGCTGTCGTTGACGGCGTTGAACACCTGAAAGCCCAGCCCGTCCTTTTCCAGGCACAGATGCACAATCTCCCCCAGATCGCGCGCGTCAATATAGGCCCAGGCATTGCGCTTGCGCGACATCGGGTCTTTGACAAAGCCGGGAAAGCGCACATATTCTTCCGGCTCGATCACATTGCCGATGCGCAAGGCGTAAATGTCGGCGCGGTAGCGCATGGCGAAGGCGCGGGCGGTCTTCTCGTTGACGACTTTCGACAGCCCGTAGCTATCCATCGGATCGACATCATAATCCTCTTCCAGCGGGAATTGCTTGAAATCCTGGTCGCCTTCGGCAAAGCACATGCCATAAGTGGTCTCGCTGGAGGCGATGATCACCTTGCGCACGCCCAGCTTCATCGCCGCCTCAATCACATTGTAGGTGCTGGCGACATTGGCCATGAAGGTGACATTGTCCGGCTCGATCAGCACGCGCGGAATGGCGGCAAAATGCACCACGGCGTCGGGCGCGCTGGCGGGATGGCCCTGCTCAAACCCGTCAAAACCGAAATGCGTGGTCAGCGCGTTAAAAGTTTGGCCGGAATCGGTGAGATCGGCGATCAGCGTGTTGACGCCGGGCAGGTCCAGCGGCTTTTTGTCGACATTGAGGATTTTGTAGCCTTTGGCCAGCAAATGCGCCAAAGCATGACGCCCCGCCTTGCCCGTGCCGCCGGTGAATACAATACGCTTGGCCATGTGGTGCTCCTGATGGGATGTGAGCGGGTAACTAGCATGTTTGGCGGGGTTTGGGGAGGGGGCCGGACCGCGCACTTCCAGTGCGCCCTTGCGCGGCGGCGGTTGCCCCAAAGCCATGGTGCGCCGCCGCGCCAAAGCGCACTGGAAGTG
>JAYVYA010000100.1:0-10390 GCA_043784745.1 Hyphomicrobiales bacterium | reverse complement strand
GAGCACGCCTTCGCCGCCACGCGCAGCCTGACCGTGACGCTGGCGCTGCACTTGGCCGTGCTGGCCGCCTTGGGCGTCGATGCAGCACCTGCGCTGGCCGCGCTGGCCAGGCCTGAGGAACCGGACATCACGCCAGCCCTCGCCGCCCTCGCCAAAGTGCGCGGCGTCGTCACCTCCGGCCGCCGCCTGCAAGGCGTGGCCGAAGCGCTGGCGCTTGGCCTGACCGAACTTTCCCGCACCCCCTGTTTCTCGCTCGAGGGCGGCCAATTGCGCCACGGCCCGATGGAGATGTTAAGCCCTGACCTCGGCGTCATCCTGTTTCGCGGCGATGATCCGACGGCGGGCCTTGTCACTGTCATGGCGCAATCGGTAGCCGAAACCGGCGCGCCCTGCGTCCTGTTCGACTCCTCCGGCCTGCCGCCGGTCGCGGGCGTGACAACCATCCCGTTCGCCAAAGCCTCCGGCCTCGCCGCTGTCTTTGCCATGCTGCCTACCGCACAGCGGCTGATGATCGGGTTTGCTGCGGCGCGGGTGGCCGATGCGGGAACGCCGCTCAGGTCCACCAAAATCACAAGGGTCGAATGAATGCACCCGCTTGGCCTCGCCGGCAACCTCAACGTCGACCTGATCCTCGGCCCGGTGGCACCTTGGCCGACACCGGGCACCGAGGTCATGGTGGCGCATGACGACCTGCGCGTCGGCGGCTCTGCGGGCAACGCCGCACTGGTCTGGCAGGCGATGGGCCTGCCGTTTCAGTTTGCCGCCAACGTCGGCGGGGATCACTTCGGCAACTGGCTTGGCTCTGCCTTCCCCGACCATGCCATCCGCTGGCCCACCAGCCCGCGTCGCACCACCCTGTCGGTTGGCCTGACCCACCCCAACGGCGAGCGCACCTTCTTCACCACCGACGGCCACCTGCGCGACATGACCGCCCCCGCCGTGCTTGACGCCCTTGACGGCGCTGCCCTGCGCGGCGGCCTCCTCCTCCTCTGCGGCAGCTTTGTCACCGAAGCTCTGGCCTCCGGCTATGCCGAGATTTTCGACTGGGCCGACCACCACGACGTTGCCGTAGCCCTCGATACCGGCTGGCCGCCGCAAGGCTGGACCGACGCCACACGCGCCCAGACCACCGCCTGGCTTTCCCGCAGCAAGATCGCACTCTTCAACGAGATCGAGGCCACTGGCGTGACCGGAACCGACACCGTCGAAGAGGCCGCCCAAGCCCTGCGGAACATCATGCCGCCGGGTGCCATCGTCGTCGTCAAACGCGGCGGCGAGGGGGCGCTGGCCCTTGATGCAGAGGGCCAGTTCCACCGCACCTCAGCCGAAGCAATCAAGGTCATCGACACCATCGGCGCCGGCGACATTTTCAACGCGGGGTTTCTTTCAGCCCTCGCCCGCGACCTTCCGCTGCCCGACTGCCTCCGCCACGGCACGGCCACGGCTGCGCTTGCCATTTCGACTCTGCCCCGCCAATTCCCGCCCAAACAGGACCAACCCGCATGAGCGCCCTTGCCATCGAGAACCTCTGCAAATCCTTTGGCGAGGTCCAGACGCTGAAAGGCATCGACATCGCCCTAGATAGTGGCGAGTTCCTCGTGCTGCTCGGCGCCTCTGGCTGCGGCAAGTCCACCCTTCTCAACATCATCGCGGGGCTGGCGGAGCCCTCCAGCGGCACGATCAGCATCGGCGGCCGGTCGGTCCTTGGCGTGCATCCGAAGGACCGCGACATCGCGATGGTGTTCCAGTCCTACGCGCTTTACCCCAACCTCACCGTCGCCCGGAATATCGGGTTCGGCCTTGAGATGCGCAAGGTGCCCAAGGCCGAGCGCGAAATAGCCGTCCTTGAAGCCGCCCGCCTGTTGCAGATCGAACCGCTCCTGGACCGCAAGCCAAGCCAGCTCTCCGGCGGCCAGCGTCAGCGGGTCGCCATCGGACGCGCCCTCGTGCGTCACCCCAAGATCTTCCTCTTTGACGAACCCCTGTCCAACCTCGATGCCAAGCTGCGCATGGAGATGCGGACCGAGTTGAAACGCCTGCACCAGATGCTCAAGACCACGGTGGTCTATGTCACCCACGATCAGATCGAGGCGATGACCCTCGCCACCCGCATCGCCGTCATGCGCAACGGCAGGATCGAGCAATGGGGCACCCCCGAAGCCATCTATCAGCGACCCGCCACAACCTATGTCGCGACCTTCGTTGGCGCGCCGCCGATGAACCTGCTCAATGCCGTCTGGCGGGACGGCGGCCTTCGGATCGACGGCTCGGACGTTGTGCTGCCGATCCCGCGTCCCGAACGGGCCAAGGCGGACAAAACCATCCTCGGCATCCGGCCCGAAGCGCTCAACCAAACGGGCGAAGGTGTCTCCATGCCGCTGCAGATCGACGTGGCCGAACTGACCGGCCCGGACCTGATCGTCACCGGACGTATCGGCACGCAGCGACTGGTCGCGAGCCTGCCCGCAAGGCAGCGCGTCGATCCAGGTGTCACGCTAACCCTGTCGCTTCCCCCCGATCAGGTCCATTTCTTCGACGTCGAGACCGGACTGAGGCTCAACGATGACAGTGCCGGGTGACCGCCCCCCCGCAAGCCGGCCCGAACCGGGGTCGCTCAAGCGTCCCGTCCGCGCGCCCGGTGCCCAGCCCATCTACATGCAGGTCGCAGAAACCCTCAGCGCGGAGATCGAGGCGCGGCAGGGCGCCTATTTCGCCCTGCCGTCAGAGGGCGATCTGTCCCGCGAATTCGGCGTGTCACGGGTGACGATCCGACAGGCCTTGAAAGTGCTGGAAACCCGTGGAGCCATCTACAGCGCGCAGGGCCGCGGCTATTTCACCACCACCTCTCGTATGAAGGGCGTGTCAGGCTTTCACAGCTTCACCGCCGAAGTCCGCCGCCTCGGTGGAGTTGCAGGGTCGACGCTGATCGACTTTGCAACGGATGTTGGTCTGCCCGAGGCGTTTTGCAGCCACCTGCAGGTCGACGGCGCCGGCAGCTTCATAGCACTCCGCCGGGTGCGTTCGCTCGACGGCTCTCCGATCGCTGTGGAGGAGGTCTACCTGCCGATGGCGGCCTATCCGAAAGCCAGTCGCGCCATGTTCGAAGGGGGCTCGCTCTATGACCTCATGACGCGCAACTGGAGCCTCGTCCCCGCCTGGGCCGACGCCCTCTTCGAACCTCTCGCCGCTTCGGCGGACGAGGCGGACCACCTGCAAATTCCCCTCGGAGCACCTGTGCTCGCCGTTTGGCGCGTCACGACCACCGACACCGATCAGGTTTGCGAATATGTCCGCTCCATCTACCGCGGCGACGGCTTCATGCTGCACATGAACCGCTACCGCCTATAAGAAAGAAAACCCCTCGCGGGTGGCCGGCTGCTGACGCCAAAAGGGCGCTGCCCGCTGACTGACCGATAGACAAGAACCGCAACATTTCGACGGACAGAGAGCTGTCATCCGCCGGTCGAATGGCTTACAACGGTCAGGACCGCACAATCACGTGATTACAGTTCAGTCAGAGCGGCGGCAGGCAAAGCTGGATATTTGACATCGAAAGCTGATGTTCCGCCAATTCCATGCAGATGGTGTCTTTCAGGAACTGATGGCGCCTGCATGCGGAACCATGTCTCCGGGTGCTTGGCCGCGACCCGAGCCCAGTGCAAGGGGCAATGACACATGACCAGATGGCGGTGCGCATAAATCGCACCATATGCAGGTGATCTGAAAACCTCCGCCACCTCAGGACCGCCCGTGTCGGAGCGCCGCTGCGCCGTCCTCGCGGAACCGCTTGAGCATCCGCCGGATATCCCGCGTGCTGACCGCCAACACGGACGCGGTCGTTGTGGCGCTCATGCTGCCATCGACACCACGCGACAGAACTTCGATCCGCCCAAGCTCAGGCGCTCATCATGACCCATCCCATGCCCACCCTCCAAAGCGCCGAGACGGCGACACGGAGAGGGTGACACTTTAACTTTGCTCAGATGGGACATTTCTACTTTGCGCCTACAAGGGTGACTCCGGTAATAGTAATTATGTAACTCATTGTTTTAATTATATAATACCTCGCGCCAGAATTGCACCGCTTGACACAGTCGGCACCGAAAGCATTGAGGCCAGCCTGACCGCCGCCATGGGCCGCCAGCAACGGCCCCAAGGGTTTCAGATCGACGTTGAGCATGGTCGCTCATTACGCAGTGCGCGGCAGAATCGGACGCTGGCCCGGAATCGGGCTGAGGACGAAATTCAACGCGCCATCCGACAGGCGGAAGCTGTCATAGTTGGAGGCGGCCTCCGCGCCATTCGGGACCAGAAACTGGTTCGGCGTGGCCTTCAGCATAAAGCGGGCTTTGGAGCCCCGGATCAGGCTCGGGAACCCGGGCATCCTTGTGAAGACCACTGATATGGCCGGGCGCCCAGCCTATCAGGTCGCTGCGAACCGCACGTCGATCAGCATCGGCCCATCGAGGCTTAGCGCCTTGGCCAATACGACCTGCAATTCTTCCAAGGTTGTCACGGCTTCGGCGGCCACCCCGAAACCCCTCGCGATGGAGGACCAGTCGATCTCTGGCCGGTCCAGGCTCATCATGTTGAGGGCGGTTGGCCCCGGTTTGGCGCCGACCTTGGCGTATTCCCCCATGAGAATGGCGTAAGAGCGGTTGTTCAAGAGCAGTGTTGTAACCGGCAAGTTCTCGCGTGCCTGGGTCCACAAGGCTTGCACCGTGTAGGCCGCCGACCCATCGGCCTGAAGTGTCACGACCCTGCGATCCGGCTGCCCGACCGACTGCGCGCCAATCGCCGCGCCCGTTGCCAAGGGCATTCCTCCGCCGATGGCACCGCCGGTGACGACCAACCAGTCACAAGGTGCCGCAAAAGGAATAACCGCTGAGAAGCCGCCGCCGAGGGTCAGGGCCTCGTCCGCCACGATTGCATTGTCGGGGAGCAGGCCTGCCACCACAGCGGCAAAACCCAGCGGTTCAATCGGGCCAGACGCAGGGGGGATACCGCCAGCTGTCGGCTGGGGAACTGTGGCCGGTGTCGCGCCAAGTTCGATTGCAAGGGCACGCAGCGCGTCTGCCGCATCGTGATCTGCACGCGACAAGGTCAGAACCTCGGCATCCGCGCGGTGCACAAGGCTTGGCCGGCCGGGATACAGGAAGAACCCTACGGGCGGCGGACAGTTGACCAGAACGACGATATCATAGGGTGAAAGCGCCTTTACCGCCTCGTCCACCGAATAGGGTACGACCGGCAGAACCAGACGGCCCCTGCCCTTGGGCATGTTGGAAATCAGCGGGCTACCCATCAGGGTCGCCTCCGTTTCCAGGGCTATTCCCACCAGAAGCGCATGAAGTTCCGGCACAACGGCAGGTGTGCCAAGGAGGATCAGCGCCTTGCGGGCGGACCGCAAGGCGCGCACAACTTTCTTGACGGCAAGGGGATCGTGCGGCAGCGGGGCACGCGGGGCAGAAGGTTGGGCATCAACCGCGCCTTCTCCCCAAGAGACGTCCGCCGGAAGCACCAGCGATGCAATTTGACCATAGGCATCGCCCGCGGCTTCGATGCCACGCGCAGCATCCCTGCCGATCCGGGCGGGGTCGGTGCCAAAGGCGTGCCACTGTGATGTGGCTCCGACCAATGCGTCGACATCCGATGTCAGCGGGCTGTCATGCGCCACATGAGGTATCGCATGATCCCCCACGATGTTCAGCATACCGCTGCCCGCGCGACGGGCGTTGTGCAGATTGGCGATGCCATTGGCGTAACCGGGGCCACAGTGCAGCAACGTGGCCGCCGGTCGGCGTGTCACCCGGAAATAGCCGTCCGCCATGCCGGTGACGGTATTTTCTTGCAACCCAAGCACACAACGGATGCCCGGAATCCGGTCCAGCGCCGCCACAAAATGCATCTCACTGGTGCCGGGATTGGCGAAACAGGTGTCCACCTTTCCCGCGATCAGGGTGCGTACAAGGGCTTCGGCACCGGTCTGTTGCGATGCGGGCTGTTTTGCTGCCATTTTTCTATCTCCCATCAAGGATGAATTCATAACTCCGCGCTGCAACGGGCATGGCCCGCTTGCTGCCGGGATTGGGGTTGTCACCGGGCAGCGGCGAATTCGACGATCAGCGCATCGACGGCGACCACGCCGTTCTCGGCCACCATCAACGGGTTCACGTCCAATTCGGCCAGTGTTCCCAGATTTTCGCCGGCATAGCGGGCAATCGCCATGATCGCATCGACCACCGGCCCTAGATTGGCGGCAGGTCGGCCCCGGAACCCGTTCAGCAAGGGGAAACATTTCAGACCGCGCAGTGCCACCTCGACATCGTTGCGGCTGACGGGAAGCAGAAGCGGAGTTGCGTCTTTGAGAAGCTCCACAAAGATGCCACCTGCACCGACAACCAGCACCATGCCAAAAAGCGGATCACGTTTGACCCCGACGATCAGTTCGGCCAAAGGCTGCGGTTGCATCGGCTCCAGCAGGAATTTCTCCAATCGGACCAAAGGCGCATGCTCAGCGACGTTCTGGAGCATCGTTTGCGCCGCGGCCATCGCCCCGGCACGGTCGCGCAGGTTCAGGGCAACACCGCCAACCTCGGTCTTGTGCGGCAGATCGTCGTGCAAGACCTTCAGAACCATCGCAGTGTCAAAGCTTTCGGGCAATTCCGAAATCTGCGCGAGCGACACCACTTGGCCCGCTGGCACAGGCAGACCAAGGGCGGCCAGTCGGGCTTTCGATTCCGCCTCGTTCACCGTGCGTGCCGGTGCATCAAGGGTCGGCGCGGCATAGGGAACCAGTGTGCCCGGCAGCACCCCAGCTTTGGCGTCCGCACTGACCAAAGCGCAAAATCTGGCCCATTTTGCGATCACCGACGCCGCATCATGCAACCCCTGCAAAGGCACGATCCCTAGTGCTATCATCTGCGCGCTGGCTTCAGCGGTAATTCCGCCGGAATTGACTGACGCATGAAACACCGGCTTTCCCGAAGCCTTGCCCGCCGCCGCCAAAGCACGATCCATCGCCTCATGCGACGAGGTATCCATGTAAACCGAGCCGGCAGGTGGGTAATCCACAACCAGCATGCCCGCGTCGCAATCTCCCGAAAGCATCGTCGTGAACATGGGCGTCAGCAATTTCTCGCTGCCCCAATAGCCTGCTGTGAAGTCGAGCGGGTTCGAGACATGGCCGAAATCAGGCAGAGTGGGTTTGATTGCTCCAACCTGCTCTGCGGAAGGCTGTGGCAGTTGCAGCCCGGCGAACGAGCAATAGTCCGCCGCAAGGCCGTTGTCGCCGCCCGAGCTGGAGAACACCGTCAGCCGCGACCCGCCAACGGGATCGGCAATCGAAGCGATCTTCAGCATCTCCAGGAACTCTGGCACAGTGTCGGTCTGGATGACGCCAAGTCGGTTGAACAGCGCCTCATAGTAGTCGTTTCGTCCAGCGAGCGAACTCGTGTGGCTGGCGGCCATCGCGGCGCCAAGTTCCGACCGCCCAGACCGGCATACGATGACCGGAATGGCCTTGGCGCGCGCGCGCAGACAGGCCTGCGCAAAGGACGGCACGTCGCGGATCCCTTCCATGAAAAGGCCCAGGCAGGTCACGTTTGGATCTTCCACGAGGTAGTCGATGTAGTCCTCGAACCCCAAAACGCCCTGATTGCCTGCGCTGATCAGATAGGAGAATGGCACTGAGCGGCCGTTCGCGACAATGTGGCCGGTGACATTGCCGCTTTGCGAGATGACGGCAGCGCCGCGATTGCCACTCAGCTTGCCATAGGGCGACGGCCAGATGCTGCCATGGTTGACGTAATTCACCAGACCGTAGCAATTGGGTCCAACCACGGCCATATCGCCGGAAGCTTTGATGAAATCGAGATTGCGCTGCGCGCCAGCCTCGCCAATCTCTGAGAACCCGGAGGCGTAGCATACGACTCCACCAGCGTCGAACTCGCGGAGTTCCTTCAAGGCAACAATCGTGGCGTCGGCGTTCACCGCCAGAAAGACCGCGTCCGGGGCGGCAGACAGATCTCTGATCGAGCGCACACATTTGTACCCTGCAATCTCGTCACGCTTTGGATGAACGACCTGCACTTCGCCGGTATAATCCTGCATGCGCAACGTCGTCAGCGTGCGTTCGACTTGGGAGCCGCCGATAAAAGCCATATGGCGGGGAGCGAGCAATCTTTGAAAGTTGCGCCGCAAGGCTGGACTGATGCGCGATCCTGCAACATCAAACATTGAGTTTTGCATCTCGTTTCTTTCTTGTTCATGCACGATATTTTTCAGCCCGGGTGGCACTGCCACCCAAGAAGGAACCAGCCTTGGGCTGCCCTCATTCTGGCTTGGGAAGCGGCGCGGTGGTGACGAAGTTTTCCAGGTCGAAATCCGGTTTCAACGGATAGTTGGCAGGATCTTCGCCGAACTGATCGCACATCCATTTACGGATGATCCTGCAGCAATCCTCGCTTGTGTAGACCTCTTCCATGGTCAGACCCAGCCAAAGCCCATCCACCAGCTGGATCAGTGTCGTGGCCGTCAATCTCACGTCAATTTTCATCTCTCGCTCGCGCGCAATTGAGGCAACACGCCGCTCCACATTTGCCCGATAGCGACCCCAGAGATCGCGATGCATTTTTAGAATGTCCGGCATGACCCATGCCGCACTCATGTAATGTAGCACGATCAGGTGGTATCCCGTATCCCGCAGGAACGGGACACAGGCAGAATAGAGCAGCTTGGTGAAATGGCCGGTCTTTATGGACAACACGACATGCCGGTGAAAGTCGTCGACGTTCTGAAGATAATATCTATGAGCGAAGGTCAGAAGATCATCTTTGTTCTCGAAGTAATGGCTGATGAGACCCCTTGAAAGCCCGGACTCTTCGCTGATCGTGTTGATCGTGGAATTCAGATATCCGTGTTTGCGGATTGAATTCAAGGTCGCAACGATGAGTTGCGCCTTCCGGGCTTCGCCAGCCAGCCGTTGTTTCGGAACTCGCTTCATTTCACACTTTCTCTTCAGCCGCGGCCGACTGCCATCCTATTGCCGATACGGCCGCAACAGATTTTTTGCGATCACATCCTGATGAATTTCCGAGGTGCCTTCCCAAATTCTTTCGATGCGGGCATCACGCCAAAACCTCTGGATCGGGAAATCCTCCATAAATCCCATGCCGCCGAAAATCTGCACCGCATTGTCGGCAACGCGGAATACCATTTCGGAGCAATAGTAGTTGGCCATTGAGGCCTCGGTCCGGTTCATCAGGTCGTTCTCGATCTTCCATGCCGCCTCTTTGACCATAAGATCACCCAGTTTGATGTCCACTGCCATATTGGCGATCTTGAAGCCGATGCCCTGAAACTCACCAATCGTCTTTCCGAAGGCCTTGCGGGTTCCGGCCCATTCCTTCGTCATGTCGAAAATGCGCTCGGCCCGGCCCACGCAATGAGCCGAAAGCGAGACCCGGCCATCATAGAGCCATTCGTTCGCGGTATTGAAGCCTTGCCCCTCCTCGCCAAGGATTTTGCTGTCGGGCACGCGCACATTGTCAAAGTAGACCATCGTGGGGTTATAGCCGCGCGTCACGATGGATTTCATCGGCTCGACCTTCAGGCCCGGAAGGCCCTTGTCGACGAGGAAAGTGGTGAAGCGCTTCCTCGGCCCTTTCGGGGTGTCGTCCGTCCCCGTCACGGCAATCAGGATGATGAAATCGGCGACGTCGGCGGCAGAGATGAACTGTTTCACCCCGTTGATCACCCAGTCCTTGCCGTCGCGCACCGCTTTGGTGGTGATGGCACGCGCGTCCGACCCGGCGCCGGGTTCGGTCAGCGCGAAGGCGTTCTTCAGATCGCCCCGGATCGAGGGCTTCAAGTAGTCTTCAATCTGTTCGTCCTTGCACTTGAAGAGGATGCCCGTAACCCCCCGGTTCATGCATTGTCCGAGCGGCGAGGACGGTTTGCCCATCACCCGTTCGGCCTGCATCTTGGTCTGCTTGTCGAGGCCGGGGCCGCCCCATTCTTCTGGCAGGCTCATGCCCTCAAACCCGGCAGCTTGCGATTTGCGGCGGATCTCTTGCTGGATCTCGTCGGGCACATAGCGCAGCTCCTCGACGAGGTTCTCGTGCGGATAGAGTTCGCGCTTGTTGAATTCTTCCAGCGAGTCAACGAGGGCCTGTTGTTCAAAGCTCAGTCCGAAATCCATGTCAGTCTCCTCAAGCGCCGATGAAATTGGGGGCGCGGCGTTCGTTCGCAGCGGCAAGCCCTTCGGCATGGTCTTTGGTTTGTCCGCAGATCTTGCCGGCAGCGACTTCTTCAAGCTGCTGATCGGAAAGGCTGCGCGTGTGGGCGGTGTTCAGAAGCTTTTTCGACTGCGCGATGGCGACGGTCGGGC
>JAYVYA010000099.1:0-4307 GCA_043784745.1 Hyphomicrobiales bacterium | reverse complement strand
TCGCGGTCGGTGGTCTTGATATTGGACCGGGCGGTCTGGACCTTGGTCTTGGTGCGCAACTGGATTTGCCGGTTGAACCGACGGGGCAGAGCTTTGGCGGCACCGGCTGCTATGCCTCAACCGATTTGCAATATCAGCTTTTCGTCACTGCATACCGGCCCCTCACCGGGGGTGTGCCCAATGCCAGCGGCTATGATGTCGGGCAGGGCGGACTCGATATTGGATTGGGGCAGCAGCTTATCGACATGGCGCAAGTCCAGTCGCTTGTTTCTGACGCTGAAATCTATGCCACGGTGGCCAAAAACCAAGCAGCGGGCGTGACCGCATGGACCGCCATAAACTCCTGAAAAATCAAGGAAAATTTGATGACTGACCGGCAATCCGTTTACTACGGGCAGGTGCTGCGCGCGATTGACATACTGTCCTTTGGCCAGCAAATGATGGTGGGCAATGCCAAAATCGCCGAGGCGGTTTTGGGCACATCCACGTCTGTTTCTGGGTTTACACTGGTGCCTACCGGCCCGGCCACGATGTCAGCAGTGCTGAGCGCGGGCATTGTTTTCCAGCAAGCCAATCTGGAGGCATCTCCGCTTTCCGCATTGCCCGCCGACACGCACACGATTGTCAAGGAAGGACGGCTGCTCGATCCAACCACCTTGACATTTACACCACCGGTGACCGTCGGCTATGCGCAGAATTTCCTTGTCGAAGTCCAGTATCAGGACGTTGACGCTGGCTCTATTGTCCTGCCCTATGCCAATCCGTCCAATCCGGCTGTGCCCTACAACGGGCCGGGCAATGCGGGCACCGCAAACAACACGGTTCGCAAGGGCGTGGCGGCGGTGCAGATCAAGGCGGGTGTGGCGGCGACTGCCGGGACGCAAACGTCACCATCTCAGGATGTCGGCTGGGTCGGGCTGTTTGTGGTTGTGCTCACGCAGGGCCAAACCACAGTCACTGCGGGCAATATCTCCGTTTTCCCGAATGCCCCTTTTATCTCGACCACGCTCCCCCAGGTTCCGGTTGCGGTGCAAAGCGGAAAATTTGTCTATGCGGTCGATACCGGCGTTGTGAATACGGTTGTCGCCAGCCTGTCGCCAGCCCCGCCGCTGCTTTTGGCGGGCATGGGAATCGTGGTCAAGGTCGCTGCTCCAAACACAAATTCAACGCCTACGTTGAATCTCAACGGCTTTGGTGCAATCGGCATCCTCAAACAAAACGGCGGTGCTGTGGCGCGCGGCGATGTCGCCGGGTTTGTTCAAATGATTTTCGACGGCACAAACTGGCGAATGAGCGGGCCGTCCTACTCCGATTCCCGGCGTCGTCTGACGGCAAACCTGACCGTCTATGTCCGCGCCGATGGCAACGATGCAAACGACGGCACAGCCAATACAGTTGCAAATGCGTTTTTGACCATCCAGGCAGCCTATGCTGCTGCGCAGGGCTACGATACAGGCGGGTTTGCCATCACCATTCAACTCGGGATTTCGGGCACTTATAGCGGCTGTGTTTTCGCGCCGGGGCCACAAAATATGGTGGTCAACGGATTGGGCACTTCAACAATTGTGCAATGTGTCCCGGGTGTAAACTATTGCTTTCTTTGCCAATCGGCAAATATTCGTGTTTCCAATATCCAGTTTTCCTACAATTATACTGGATCGGTGCAAGCGGTTGAAGCGGCGGTATGGGCGCAAACCGGATCAAATGTGGTTGTCAATACGTGCTATTTCCAATCGACTACTGCGCGCACCAACTATTTCGATGAATATTGCGAATCGGGTGCAACGATTCGTGACGATGCGGGCGTGATTTATCTTAACGGGTCGCAAGCCCGCGCCGGGCATATTTTCGCAATTGGTCGCTATTCGGCAGCGGACGGTGTTTCATCATGCTTCTTTAACGGAGCGTCATCCGCCTTTACCCAAGGGTTTGCAGTAGCGAGTTCCGGCGGCATCATCCTGTTTACGACATTGGCAATCTTCGGCGCGATGACAACGCCGACCGGGCCGCGATATTCGGTGAGCTTCGGCGGCCAGATTTATGTCTATGGCCAAGGCATAAACTTCTTGCCAGGCAATGCAGCGGGTTCAACTTCGTCAAACGGCTTTTACGGCTGATTCTCTCCAATCTGAAGGAATTTGGCATGCGATGCACATTGCTTTTATTCGCCGGTTGCATGGCGGCTTCATCGACTGCATTTGCCGACCCATCGGCTGGAACCGCCATAAATGGCCCGGTTTCCGTCAACATGAACGGCGCTTCGGCCCCCGTTTCCCCCTCAACGCCTGCCTCTGTATTTGAGACAACTGTTGACGGGCCGTGGGCAGGCATGGTGTTGCGCAATAATTCGCCGGGCAACGCCGCCCAGACGCAGATTTTCTTGGAGCGATATGACAATTCATCGCCTTCGCCGCTATTGATGATTTGGCAGATGGCCTTCGACATCAACGACAATCAGGGATGGAAGGGGCTGTATAATATCGAGGCGATTGATCCATTGGTGGGGGTTATCGCAACACCATTGTCTCTGGCGCGGACAGGTCAGGTAGGCATTGGGCAATCGCCGCAAGCAGGAACTGAACTCGCGATCAACGGCTCCCTGCGCACGTCCAATGTCGCGGGCGCGGCCAGTTCCGGCCAGATTCAATTTGGATCAGGGTCAAATTTCATCGTTGGTGACAGTTCCAATCACGCCATTGGGTTTTATCCGCAATCCTTGCCCGTGCTCTACATCACGCCAAATGCGATTTTCCCAGGATCGACGCTGGCGTTTCCACTCGGCACCCCGGCTTATCGGTTTTCCGGTCTATATTCCGCATCCGCAGATATTTTAGGCACTGCAACGGCGCTGAATTTCGTCGGCGTGGCTGCCGGGCCGACTCTCAGCAGCTGCGGCACAAACCCGTCCACCAATGGCACCAGCACCAATAATGGTGGCAATTTTTTCACCGGCGGCGGCAGTCCGACTTCATGCACGCTGGCTTTCCAGACACCATTTCCAATCAGCGCTTTTTGCGCAGTCACGCCTTCGACAACGTTCGCCGGGTCGTATTCGATGTCGGCACAAAACCGATTCGGCTTCACACTGAGTTTGAGCACGGGGGCTACCACGACGGGGTTCAACTATGTGTGTGCGGGTTCGTAAAAAATATTAGGGTAGCATTAGCCGTGGAAACAGGCTTGTTATTCGGCTGAATTGCTACTTCACTTTTAGAATAAGGGCTTAAAAATGCGAATAATTTTGATTATTTCTTCGTTGTTTTTATTTTCTTGCACGGAATTGGCTGGCGGAGTCATACTTGATGGCCCTGTATCCATCAACATGAATAATGCAAGAAGCGGCGCTCCAGCTTCAACGCCAGCGTTTGTATTTGAGACATTGCTTGACAATGCATGGCCTGCGTTGGTAATCCGCAATAATTCACCAGGAAACAGCGCTCAAACACAAATATTTATGGAGCGATATGACAATTCATCACCTTCGCCGCTATTGATGATTTGGCAGATGGCCTTCGACATCAACGACAATCAGGGATGGAAGGGGCTGTATAATATCGAGGCGATTGATCCGGTTCTTGGTGTGATTTCAACGCCGATTTCGCTGGCACGCAGCGGCGAAGTGGGGATCGGGGCCTCGCCGCAATTAGGCTCTGCGCTCGCAGTCAACGGCGCTATGCGCTCATCAGGCGCAGCAACAGCCTTGAATTTTATCGGCATAGCGGCGGCTCCTTCGATCAGTGCGTGCGGCACAAGCCCTGCCGTCAACAGCGCCAGCACAAACAACGGCGGCAACTTTGCGACAGGTTCGGGCAGCCCGACGTCATGCTCGATCACATTTCAGACGCCGTTTCCAAACAATGCCTTTTGCACATTGACGCCATCAACAGTGCCGCCAAGCATTTATTATGTCTCCGCGCAAAATAGATTTGGCCTCACGCTCAATCTCGGCGCAGGCGCATCCAATAGTGGCTTTAATTATTCATGCACGGGGTCGTAGTAGATGAGTAATGGTCCCCTTTGCCGCATTGATTATATTGTCTATCGCAACGACGATTGGCGCGATGATATGATCAACGACGCCGGGCGCGCCGCAATCCCGCAGCATTGCCCCAAATAATGGAAAGATCACATCATGCAAAACCCACTGGAAACCGTTATGGCGGGCGCGGAGCATTTCGTCACCAAAATCGAGGCCAGCATGGCATCTCTGGTCAAGCCGGTTCTCGACGAGGTTGCCGTCCTGCGCGCCAAGATCGTCGAATTTGGCCATCAGGCGGCGGCGGATGCGGCGCTGATTGGCAATCTGG
>JAYVYA010000098.1:0-4023 GCA_043784745.1 Hyphomicrobiales bacterium | reverse complement strand
GCTGCGCTGAATTTTTTGAGCGAAAATGATAAAATTGGGTTTCTCTATCCAGAAAACTTCTTCCGCATCAAAAACAACGCAGCCGAAAATACAAACCATCGTTTGCTGGAAGCGTTCATGAACGGTTCTGAACAGATACAGCCCAAATTCGCCAACAATCATTTTGCAGCGGGCTCCATGGGCTGGTTTCGCACGAGCGCTTTTGCAGAGCTTCTGGCCAAGGTAGACAATATCGACCTGTTCGAAGCTGAGGAAAAACAGATCGATCAAACCCTGGCCCACGTGCTGGAACGGGCATTTCCACGGTTTGCAGTGCGGGCTGGATATGAATTTCGCGCATTTGCGACAACCCCAAGACCCAAGGCCAAGTATCGGCTGCCCAAAATAAGCCGCGACCCCGATTGTAATCGCAGTGGCGAAAGGTGGCAGCGCGATGGCGTCTCGATTGCCAAGAACGAAATGTTGACAGCGCAGCCGCTGACAGACCGTTTCAATCCTGCTTGCCTAAATATCAATTGGATCATCCCCGATTTTGTGCGGGGGGCCGGCGGACACATGACCATCTTCCGGATGGTGGCGCTGCTCGAAAAATTTGGCCATCGGCAAACGATCTGGATTCAAAACCCGGGTATCCACGCAGGTCCCGAGGGCACCAAACGCGCGATCTGCGATTGGTATCAACCGGTCGGTGCTGGGGTCAACGTCCGAAGCCTGCCCGACGATGTCCGGGCAATGTCGGGCGATATCGTCATAGCGACCGATTGCTGGACGGCCTATCCGGCAAGCTTGGTAACCAATGTCAAGGAACGGTTTTACTTTATCCAGGACGATGAAGCTGATTTTCATCCCGCCGGCGAATTGCGCCTTGTTGCCGAACAAACCTATCATATGGGATTTGCCGCGCTTTGCGCCGGTCCGTGGCTGCAGCAGAGGATGAGCGAACGGGGGATGTGGGCGCGGGCTTGGCCGCTGTGCAGCGACCCGGAATATTATTTCCCCGTCAATCGCCCCCGGATGGAAGGGCCGCTGAAAATCGCCTTTTACGCGCGGCACAGCACGCCCAGGCGCGCCGTGAACCTTGGCATTGCGGGATTGCAAATGCTCGCGCAACGCCGAAATGACGTCGAGATTCATTTGTTTGGCGATAATGTCACGGGGGAAATCGGAAATCTCAAATTTGTCCATCACGGCATATTGTCGCCCCAACAGCTTGGCACGCTCTACCGCTCCTGCGACATCGGGTTGGTATTTTCAGCCACGAATTATTCGTTGATCCCCCTTGAAATGATGGCTTGCAGGCTCGCGGTGGTCGAGCTCGACACCGGAAGCACACGGGCGGTATTCAAGGATGGGGAAGTGGCATTTGCTCCGCCTACCCCAGCCGGGATTGCCAACACGATTGCGCAGCTTGCCGACGATCCTGAGGCCAGGGCGCGGCTGAAAAGCCAAGGCGAAATTTTCCTTCGCAATCTGAATTGGGAGGCCAGCGCACGGCTGGTGGAAGCTGCGATTATTGAACGCCTGCTCGAAAAGGCGATGCGACCCATCAATCCGATTTCGGTATGCGCACCAGCGATCCATCAGCCGGTCAAGGCATCGGTCATCATCCCCACCTTGAATGCGGGGCCGTTGCTCCGCAAGGTTCTGGAACAAATTGTCTCGCAGAATTGCCCGTTTCCCTATGATGCCCTGATCATCGACAGCGGTTCGACCGATGGCACGGTGGAGACCGTCAAGAGTTTCGCCAATCGCAATATCCGGCTGCACGAGATTCCAAAATCCGAATTCCAGCACGGCCGCACCCGCAATCTGGCAATTAGCATGACAGACGGCGACTATGTGGCCGTGCTGACTCAAGATGCCTTGCCCTGCAACGCGCATTGGCTGTCAGCATTGATCGGCGGCTTTTCACGATCGAATAGGGTGGCCGGTGTCATCGGTCGCCACTTCGCTTTCCCTGACCATGGCGCGTTCGCAGCCCGAGACCTTGATGGCATGTTCGACCGCATGCGCGATTTTGGCGATCGCTCTTCGCTCGAACTGGGCTTGCCGAGTTTTGTGCAGGCGGGAAGCAGCAACTGGCAGATGTTGCTCCAGTTTTATTCCGACAATAATTCCGCGATGTCGCGGCGAGTCTGGCAGGAATGTCCCTATCCTGAAATCGACTGGGGCGAAGACCAGGTATGGGCGTGGGAGGTTTTGAAGCTGGGGTTTGAAAAAATTTATGTCGACGAAGCTCGCGTCTTCCATTCGCATGCCTTCACGCCCCGGCAACAATATGAGGTGGCAGCGACCGAAGGGGCTTTCTGGGGAAATTTTTATGGTCTGGAACTGGTTGGAGATGTCGAAGCGTCTAACGCAGCAAGTGATGCCGCTGATTCGGCGTTTGCAACCGCCAATAAAATTCCCTTCAAGAGGTTGCAAGACCAAAAAGCTTTGAACCGTGCCTCCGCCCAAGGTCGCTACGATGGCTACCGTGCCAGCATGTCCGCGAATCAAAAAACTCTCCGATAGGCCGGTGGCAAAAAAGCGCTTGTTTGCCACAAACTTCCCTGATAGTCTCAGCCGTTACAATCAACCGGATTGGTGTAAATCGTGGCTTTGGAAAAGAATACCAACTTGAACAAGGTTATTGCAAACGAAGCCTTTTTATGGGGTAACGACGTTGCAGAAAGCTACCACCAGACGGCGACCTCGCATATGGATGCGCAGTGGAACAGCATTGTTTTGCCTATTTTGCAACGTTTTCCAATTAGCTATCGTGTCTGCCTGGATTTAGCAGCGGGATTTGGTCGCAATACGTCAAAGCTTCTGGAATCAGGGGCGGGTAAAGTAATTGCGGTTGACATAAATCCCGACTGCATCGTGCATTTGACGCAGAAATTTGTCGGGCAACCCGTGGACATCATCAAGACAGAAGGCGTCGATTTGCTAGGTGTCGCAAACAGTTCGGTCAGCCTGTTTTATACTTTCGACGCCATGGTTCATTTCGATTTTGAAATCGTTCTGGCCTACTTGAAAGAGGCATACAGGGTGCTCCAGCCGGGAGGCTACGGATTTGTCCATCATTCCAATTATTCCGAAAATCCAGGCGGCGATTTTACCAAAAACCCCCATTGGCGAAATTTCATGAGCGCCAACCTGTTCAAGCATATGGCTATAAAATCAGGTCTCGAGGTTGTGGAACAGCGCGTTTTTGCCTGGGGCGAACCAGATATTGATTGCATCAGCATTATACGTAAGGCCTGAGGCCGGTCAGTGTTTCGACGCGTTGTGCATGTGTGCAGGATATCCTGCAGTGCAGCAGCCATTTAGTTCTACTGAGTCACGAACTTCCAGATTCGCGTTGCGCCAATTTTTGCTGCGGCGTCGTTAAAAATTTACTGCGTCGGAACCGGCCCGTCAAGGGTCAGCACACATAAGTGCATTTTATGCCCGTTCGCGCGAACGAAGAGGCAACTTGAGTTGGGTTGATTGAGTCTCATGGGGTTCGCGGGTCAGCAAGGGCCTGGTAGAGGGTTGTTTTGCCGATTTTTAGCCTTGTGGCGGCTTTGCGAACGTTCAATCCTTGGACGATCAGGACGCGGGCGCGGTCGAGTTTGGCTGGTGTGACCACGGGCGGACTGCGGCCTCCTTGCCGTCCCTTGCCAAGGCGGCAGCCAGTCCGGTTTTGGTGCGTTCTGTGACAAGATCACGCTCGAAAGCAGCGAGGGCACCGAAGACGTGAAAGATCAGCCGCCCGCCAGGTGTCGTGGTGTCGGTATTCTCGGTGAGCGAGCGCAGCCCGACGCCGCGCGCATTCAGATCGGTGACGGTTTCGACCAGATGAAGCAGCGAGCGGCTCAGCCGATCGAACTTCCAGACGACGAGGACATCGCCTTCGCGCATATAGGACAAGGCTTGCTTCAATCCGGGCCGGTCGGTTTTTGCGCCCGATGCGCGGTCCGTGAATATTCTGGCGCAGCCGATTTTGTTCAGCGCATCTTCCTGCAGGGCCAATTCCTGCTCGCTGGTCGAGACGCG
>JAYVYA010000097.1:0-2672 GCA_043784745.1 Hyphomicrobiales bacterium | reverse complement strand
GAGATTGGCGGTGTCCTCCGACATGTGCTGGCTTTGCGTCACCGAATGGCCCAGAAACACTTCCTGACTATTGGCGCTGTAGCGGACGCGACCGAGTTTTTCGGACATGCCCCATTGCGTCACCATGGCGCGGGCCATGCGGGTGGCCTGCTGGATATCGCCTGCGGCACCGTTGGAGACATTCTGCTCGCCAAACACCAGCAATTCGGCTTCGCGGCCACCAAACGTCATGGCGATGTTGGACGTGCAATACTCGAAGGTGTAGCCGATGCGGTTTTCTTCGGGCAACATTTGCGTCAGGCCGCCGGCATTGCCGCGCGGGATGATCGTCACCTTGTGCAGCGGGTCAACCTTGGGCGAATTCAGGGCGACAATGGCATGGCCGGCCTCGTGGTAGGCAACCAGCTTGTTGGTCTCTTCCGTGCGCACGGCGGAACGGCGCTCGGCCCCCATCATCACCTTGTCCTTGGCATCTTCAAACTCGGCCATGGTGACGATGCGCTTGTTGCGCCGGGCGGCCAGAAGGGCAGCTTCGTTGACGAGGTTCATCAATTCCGCGCCCGAAAAGCCCGGCGTGCCCTTGGCAACGGTTTTCAGCACGACATCGGGCGAGAGCGGCACCTTGCGGGCATGGACTTTCAAAATCTTCTCGCGGCCGAGCACATCCGGGTTGGGCACTACGATCTGCCGGTCAAACCGGCCCGGGCGCATCAGCGCGGGATCAAGCACATCCGGCCGGTTGGTGGCGGCAATCAGGATGACTCCCTCATTGGTCTCGAACCCGTCCATCTCGACCAGCAGCTGGTTCAGCGTTTGCTCGCGCTCGTCATTGCCACCGCCGAGACCGGCACCGCGATGACGGCCCACCGCGTCAATTTCGTCAATGAAGATGATGCAGGGCGCATTCTTCTTGGCCTGCTCGAACATGTCCCGCACGCGGCTGGCACCGACGCCGACGAACATTTCAACAAAATCGGAGCCGGATATGGTGAAGAAGGGCACATTGGCTTCACCCGCAATGGCGCGGGCCAGCAGGGTCTTGCCGGTGCCGGGAGGGCCAACCAGCAAGACGCCGCGCGGAATTTTGCCCCCGAGGCGCTGGAATTTTTGCGGATCGCGCAGGAACTCGACAATCTCCTGCAAGTCCTCCTTGGCTTCATCCACACCCGCAACATCTTCAAACGTCACGCGGCCATGCGCTTCGGTCAGCAGCTTGGCTTTCGACTTGCCAAAGCCCATGGCCTTGCCGGCACCGCCCTGCATCTGGCGCGACAGGAATATCCACACGCCCACCAGAGCCAGCAAGGGCAGCACGTTGACAATCAGGCTGGCAATCCAGTTGGAGCCATCGGAGGGTGCACGGGCGGAGAAATTGACATTTTTCTCCTCAAGCTGTTTCACAAAGCCGGAATCGCCTGGCATGGTGGCTGTGAAGGATTCGCCGCTGGTGAGATGGCCGCTAAGCTCGTTGCCAGCAATGACGACATCACGCACATGGCCCTGGTTGACCTCGTTGACCACTTGGGAAAACTGGATTTCACGCGATTGCACGCGCTGGCCGGGATTTTGGAACAGCATGAACAGGGCGATCGCCAGCATGACAATCACCGTCCACAGGGCATAATGCTTGAAATTGGCGTTCATGGAGTTACCTGCCAGACAGCGGATGCAAACTGCGTCCTTCAGCGGACGCAGCACTTCGAGCGTTAATCTATGCCTTCACAGCCTGCTTTCCAAGGGAAGCAGCCGCGTCTTTCTGGCGCAAGCCTTCATCATGCTGGAAAAGGGTGAAGCATTTGCCCCCCGTCTTCAACGCGCCACGGCATTGACAAATTTTCACCGCACGCCCGCTGCTATGCTATGGGATTCAACCAGCGGGTTGCGGGGAATAATTAACATGTCATTTGCACGCTATGTCCTGATTGCGGCGTTTTTGGGCTGCCCGGCTGCGTCCTTCGCCCAGCAACAATCGCCTCCCTTGCTGTTGGCCCAGCGCCTGCCCCCCGCTGATATCCCGGGAATTGAGGATGATCCGGTGATCATGGCGCAGGATTCCTCCGCCCTGCTGTTGCGAATTGACCGGCTGGAGGGCCAGTTGCGCAGCATGACAGGGCAGATGGAGCAGATGCAATTCCAGCAGCGCAAGCTGGAGGAAGCCATCCGCAAAATGCAGGAAACCGGGCAGGCAGCGCCTCTGGACCCCGCAAAACCCGCCAGCCGCCCCCTGGCGGGCAAGCGCCCCGGTGATGCGTTCGATCCAGCCCTGAACCCGAATGCCCCCGGCGCGCCGCGACCGCTCGGCCAGCCCTATGGCCTGCCGCCTGCGCCCGGTGGCCCCTCCGCGCCGGCCCCGGCGCTGCCGCCAAAACCTGCGCTTCCGCAAGGACCGATCGCGATTGATGACAATGATCCCAACAAACCGCTGGATATAAACGGGGGCGGGGCTGGGCGTCCGCCCCAGCCCGGTAGCGCTGCTCCGGTGATTCCAGTGCCGCTGGTGCCGAATGCGCCTGCGCCCGGCCAGCAGGCGCAAGTGCCGCTCGCGCCCCTGCCTGCGGATGATTATGATCAGGGCATCGCCCTCCTGAAGCAAGGCCAGTATGCCGCCGCCGAGGCGCGGCTGAATGCGTTTTTGCAGAAGAACCCGCGTGACCGGCTGGTGCCGGAGGCAT
>JAYVYA010000096.1:0-2161 GCA_043784745.1 Hyphomicrobiales bacterium | reverse complement strand
ACCCGGCCAGATACGTTACCCTGATTTCGGTGTCGAATGCGGGCCATTTGACCCGAAGTCCTATCTGGTCAGCGCGCCCGTTATTATCGCCGAAGTTCTGTCTCCCACCACTCGCGACTATGATACGCTGCGCAAAGCCGAGGAATACAAGCTGATCCCCAGCCTGCGCCGCATCCTGCTGGTGGACCCAAACCGGGCCGAAGTGTTCATGTGGCTGCGCGGCGAGGATGAAGAATGGGAGTATTCAACCTTTGAAGGGCTGGCCGAGGCGATTTCCATGCCAGAGATTGAGGTGACCTTGCGGATGGCCGAGATTTATCGCGACATTCCCCTCCCCGCCGAACTTTGGGCGGTGGACGCTGAATTAAACCGGTAAAATGTGCGCCCTGCCAAAGCACGGCGCACGCGGCAAACCAGCCTACCCTTTCGCCCGTTGCCGGATCATAAAATTGTCAAAGGTATATTCGCACACCTGCCACCACGAATATTCGTCGTTGCGGAAGGCCATGTAGGCGTCGTGGAACTTTTTGAATTTCGGATTGCTGTTCGAGGCCTCTTTGTAGACCTCCATCGCCGCCTTGTAGGACGCGTCCATAATCTCGGCTGAAAACGGGCGCAATTGCGTGCCCGAGGCTATCAGGCGCTTCAGCGCTTCGGGGTTTTTGGCATCATATTTGGCCTGCATGTCGATATTGGCCAAAGCCGCCGCCTGCGTCACCACCGCCTGATATTGCTTGGGCAATTCCTTCCATTTGGCGAGGTTGAAGCACAGGTGCAAGGCCGCGCCGCCCTCCCACCAGCCGGGGTAATAATAGAACGGCGCCACCTTGTTGAAGCCGAGTTTCTCGTCATCATAGGGGCCAACAAATTCCACCGCATCGAGCGTGCCCTTTTCGAGCGCGGGATAGATATCGCCCGCCGCCAGCTGGGTTGGCACCACACCAAGTTTTTGCAGCACTTTTCCCGCAAAACCGCCGCAGCGGAATTTCAGGCCATTGAGATCAGCCACCGTCTTGATTTCCTTGCGGAACCACCCGCCCATCTGGCCCCCGGTATTACCGGCGGGCAAAGCATAGGCGTTGTAATCGGCCATGAATTCATTGACGAGATCATTGCCGCCGCCGTGGTAGAACCAGGCGTTGAGCTGGCGGCTGTTCATGCCAAACGGCACGGCGGTGGGGAAGGCGAAGGCGGGATCCTTGCCCCAGTAATAATACAGCGCCGTCTGGCACACTTCCACCGTGCCATTTTGCACGGCATCGAGCGCCTGCAAGGCCGGGGCAATTTCGCCCGCCGGAAACACCTGAATCTGGAACCTGCCGTCCGTCGCCTCCGACACAGCTTTGGCAAACACTTCTGCCCCGCCAAAAATCGTGTCGAGCGATTTGGGAAAGCTCGACGTCAGCCGCCATTTGATCTCGGGAGCGGATTGGGCAAGGGCGGGGGCCGCAAGGGCGACACCGGCGGTGGCAAGGCCAGCGGATTTGATGAACTGGCGGCGTTTCATGGACATGCGTTGGCTCCCTGGACTGGTTACGCAGGCGAGCAGCGCCGCCTTTAATTGCAAAGTAAAGCATGTGCGGGCGGGCAACAAGCGGATGGTGGCGGATTTCCGGCAATTGCAAATGGCCCGGCAATATGCTCAATAGCGCAGGTGGAACTTGAGCGGCTCCCCGTGCCAAATCTCTGCCAGGCAGGGAATGGAACCGGGAACAGTGGCGGGTTTCGCGGGCGTAGTTCAGTGGTAGAACGATAGCTTCCCAAGCTATATGTCGTCGGTTCGATCCCGATCGCCCGCTCCATATTTGCATCAACCCTTTGAAATTTCTATGACTGGCCGGTGGTGAAAACCGGTCAGATGCCGTTGGGTGTTAAACTGGTTATATCAGTGGTTATATCCCGAGGCTAAAATGGCGCGCCAGCCCCAGTCCGGACTGCCCTTTCTGATACGCCGCAGCGACAGCGGACAATTCAGTTATTGGCGGATTTTGAGCGCTGATATCGTGCCCCATTTTAATGGGGAAGTTAGTCTGGATTGGTCAGCATCAAGACGCAAATTGGCTTCCCCGGGAATCATAAAAATTTCGCTGAAGACGGGAGAATTTCAAACATACCTCTCCGGCGTCAGCACCACCTGGATAATGTGACTAATGGTGCCGCT
>JAYVYA010000095.1:0-7904 GCA_043784745.1 Hyphomicrobiales bacterium | reverse complement strand
CTGTTTCGCTACCGCGCCGAGGATTTTGCCGAAATGCACTTTGCCGATGGCGGCATATCTCCCGCATGGCCTTTTGCCTATGCGGAGCTGGAGCCGTGGTATGGCCGGGCGGAGGCGTTGTATCAGGTGCGCGGCGCCCTTGGGCAGGACCCCACGGAGCCGTTCCATTCCACCCCCTATCCCCACGCCCCCGTGCCGGATGAACCGGCGATTGCCAGGGTGCGCGAGCGGCTGGAGCGCGCCGGTGCCAAGCCGTTCAGCCTGCCGCTGGGCGTGGACATCAGCGCTTGGCTGGCGCGGGCCAAAACCGGATTCGATGCTTTTCCCGATACCCGCAGCGGCAAGATGGACGCCGAGACCTGCGGCCTTGCCAGCGCCCTGCTTGACCCCAACATCACATTGGAAACCGGCGCGGAAGTGCTGCGGCTGGGGACAGATGCTAACAACCGGATCAATGGCGTGGTCTATCGCCGCAATGGCGAAGAGATACTGCTGGCACCCAGGCTGGTGATCCTCTCCATGGGGGCGGTAAAGTCAGCGGCCCTGTTGCTGGCGAGCGCCGACGCCCGCAACCGGGCAGGGCTGGCCAACAGCTCCGGCCAGGTTGGCCGCAATTTCATGAACCATAATTCAGCCGCCATGCTGACGATTGACCCGTTCGAAAAGAACGATTCCATCTATCAGAAAACTCTGGGGATCAACGACTTCTACCTCGATGACGGGCGCTGCGGCGGGCCGCTGGGCAATCTGCAATTGCTGGGGCGCGTCACCGGCGCGATCCTCAAAGGCCAGGTGAGATGGGCCCCCGAATGGGCGCTCAACCTGTCCAGCAGCCGCACGGTGGACTGGTATTTGATGGGCGAAGACCTGCCCCGGCCTGAAAGCCGCGTCACGGTCAGGGACGGGCGGGTGGTGCTGGACTGGCAACGCAGCAATATGGCCGCGATGGAAAGACTGACAGCGCGGGCGCGGGAAATGTTTCGCGCGGCGGGCTACCCGATTGTGCTGCACCGCCCGTTTGACCGGCGCGTGCCCTCGCACCAGTGCGGCACGCTGAAAATGGGGCTGGACCCCGCCAGCTCGGTGCTCGACGTGTGGTGCCGGGCGTGGGACCATGCCAATCTCCATTGCATCGACGCCAGCTTCCTGCCGACCTCCGCCGCCGTCAACCCGTCGCTGACCGTGGCGGCGCAGGCGCTGCGCTGTGCCGCGCAAATCCGGCGGGAGTTGTAGAGGCGGTCGCTGACCGCCTTTCGCCTTCTGTCATCTCAAGCGCGTTGGTTATGTCGGATATGGTGCGCGCTCCCGGGCGGTCAGCCACCGCCTCGACGATTGCACGATTCTGATTTTCCCGTATAGATTGTATTTTTCAGATTCGGATGCCTTGTCATGACGCGCGCCCGCCTCCCCCTCGCCCTGATCCTGGCGTTGTTTCCCGTCGCCGCCCGTTCGCAAACCGTGGAACTCGTCTCCCCGGCGATTGACCGCGACCTGTTCCGTCCGGGCGAGGTGACCCGCTCGACCCGCGATTATGCGAAATGGAACATTGTCTGCGACGAGGTGCGCAAGCTGAAGCAGAAGTTCTGCAGCCTGCGGACCATCGGGCTGGACGCCACCGGCCTCCCGCTGGTCAATATGGTGGTTTCGACGGGCGACAATGGCCGCCCGGCGGCGCTGGTCAGCCTGCCCTTCGGCATCACGCTGGCCCGGCGCATCGTCGTGACGTCGCCGGGCGTGAGAGGCAGGGCACCGCCGGTCAAGCTGGAATTCACAGCCTCCGCCTGCACGCCGGAGGGGTGCAATTTTGTCTGGCCGCTCAGCAATGCGGATATCGGCAACCTGCGTAATGGAGCCGACTTCGCGGTCAACTTTTATGTCGCCCGGCATGACAATACGCCGGGCGACCCCTATGCCCGGCACAGGCAAGCCGTGCTGGTCAGCGCCCGAATCTTTGCGGCGGGTTTCAATGAGGCGGTGCTGGATTCCACGAAATAAAGCATGGTGCCGGCAGCCTGAACAAAAGTCAGGAGCACCGGTTTTCAACCCGAACCCGCTTGCCGGGCAGCAATATTGTTGCCAGGCCGGAAAAGGGCACGGGCCGGGAGCCAGAACGGCTCCCGGCGTTTTCATCCAGCCTAGTCAAACGTGTAGGACGCCCCGGCCACCACGCCGATATCCCGCTTGATGTTCTGCGGCGAGAAGCTGGCTGACAAATTGTAACGCCATCGGCCATCCTCCGATGTATGTCCCAGACCCAGCGCCATGCCCACCCGGCCCTTGTAGGTCGAGATGGCACCCGCTGCCGCTGTCTTGCCCGGCTGGTCGGCGTAGCGCAGACCGGATGCGGCCAGCGCAATCGCCGTGCCGGTATTGGCGGCATTCTTGACCGCATTGATGTTGGCATCCAGCCGGTTGATCTGCGTGTTGGTATAGGCTTGCAGATTGTTGAGCTGGCCGACATTGGCCGCGTCGGTCGCATTGACGCCCGCCGCCACATTGGCAATAGTCACGGGTCTGGTCGTATCCCCGCCCAGCAGGCTGATGGTGTTGGCCCGCCCGCCGCCAATGGCCGTATCATATTGCACCGAATTGCTGGCGGCTTTGCCCACCACATTCAGCTGCGCTACGTTCACCCCGTCATTGCCCAGCACACCGGTGCCGACATTGTGAATGACAACAGGCCCGGCGGCGGCACCCACCAGCGTAACATCACTGGAGGCCACGCCCGGGTTGGCCGTGGTGGGAGCGCCGGATGTCGAATACTGGATGGGCAATTGCCCCAAAGCCACCGCTCCCGTCGCCTGCGTGGCATTGGCGATCCCGGTAAGCGCCACCGCCGTTGTTCCCGCCGGCAGGTTGGGGTTCGAGGCGAGGTTAACTGCCGCAACCGGGTTGCCCGCCTTGTCCGGCGTATATTGCACCGCCAGCTTGCCCTGGGCCCCCAGCGCCGCACCCACATCATTATAGGTATTGCCCGCCACCGTGTAGACCGGCGCGGTGATCTTGCCGGTGACCGGATCAAAGGTCGATCCGCCGCCAAATCCGGAGGCCGCCGATGTCAGGCCATTATTGAGTTGCGAGCCGTTGACCGCATCGGTCGAGGCCGGGGTCAAAGCACCCGCCGCCACATTAATGATCTTGCGTTCCGACCCGGCTGCGCCGACTGACACGACATTGGCGACCCCGCCATCGGTGGAGCCTGCCCCGATCGCTACGCTGTTCTTGCCGCTGGCGACCGCTGCTGGCCCCATCGCCACCGAATTGGTGCCGGTTGCCGAGCTGTCTGCCAAAGCCGAGTTGGCATGAAAATATTTGATGCCGCCACCGCCATTGATCGACTTGTCCAGCGCTGCAAAGGCCGAACCGACATCATTCAGGTTGTTGCCCGCGATGGTGTAGGTCGGCGCCGTGATCTTGCCGGTTGACGGATCAAACTTCGATCCGCCGCCCAGCGCCGAGGCCACCGCCGTCTCCGCCACATTCAGCTGGCTGCCATTGATGGCATCCGTCGAAGTGGCGCTGAGCGAGCCTGCCGCCAGATTGATGATCTTGCGCTCGGCTCCGACGGCACCGACCGAAACCACATTGGCGAGGCCTCCGTCGGTCGAACCAGCGCCAAGGGCGACGCTGTTCGTGCCAGTGGCCGAAGCCAGCGGGCCGATGGCGACCGAGTCTGTGCCGGTGGCGGTCGAGTCGCCGAGTGTCGAGTTCGCATGGAAATATTTGATGCCCGCCCCGCCCGAGATGGATTTGTCCACCGCCGCCAGGGCGCTGCCGACATTGTTATAGGCCGATCCGGCAATGGTGAAGGCTGGAACGGTGATCTTGCCCGTGGCCGAATCAAATGTCGAGCCGCCGCCGAAGGTCGAGGCTGTGGTTGATCCCAGCGCGAAGAGCTGCGAGCCATTGACCGCATCCAGCGAGGTTGCTGACAGCAGGCCCGGCGCAACGCCTGTCAGCGTCACCTGCTTGGTGCCAGCTGGCAGCGTCGGATTGCTCGCAAGGTCCACCAGCGGGGTCGCATTGCCGGCCTTGTCGGGCGTGTAGGTCACCGCCAGCCTGGCGGTCTGCTGCAAGGGCACCAGCGCCGCATTGGCTGCATTCACCACACCTGACAATTGCTGCACGGTCACTGCATCGCTGGAAGCCACGCCATCTGCCACATTTTGCAGCTGGCGCAGGGCCGTCGGGCCAGAGCCGACCGAGACGGCACCGGCAATCGTGTTCTTGGCATTGGAGAAGTTCAGGCCCACCGGAGCACTGGCACCAGCCAGGATGATGGCACCATTGGTATTGTTGTTCAACCCGCTGACGGACCCGGCCCCCAGCGCCACACTGTTGTCGAAGGTGGCGAGCGCCCCGTTGCCGAGCGCGATGCTGCCAATGCCTGCGGCTGCCGAATTGGCACCGGCGGCGATGGCGAAGGCCTTGCTGGCAATCGCGTTATTGCCAAAGGCAATGGCGCTGACATCGCTGGCGACCGCCTTGGGACCGACCGCCACCGCATCGGTGCCGGTGGCGACCGAATCCACCAGGGTCGAATTGGCGTTAAAATACTTGGCCTTCGCCCCGCCATTGGCCAGCGCATTCAGCGCGCTGCCGACATTGGTGTAGCTGCTGCCCGCAATCGTGAAGGCCGGGGCCGTGACCTTGCCGGTGAGCGGGTCAAAGGCCGACCCGCCGCCCAAATTGGCTGCATCTGACGTGCCGAGGTTGAACATCTGGCTGCCATTGACCGCATCGGTCGAGGAAGCGCTGAGCGTGCCCGCCGCCAGATTGATGATTTTGCGTTCGGCACCCACCGCACCCACGGCAATGACATTGGCCAGCCCGCCATCACTGGACCCGGCACCCAGAGCCACCGAATTCTTGCCGGTGGCTACAGCCAGCGGGCCAATCGCCACCGAATCGGTGCCGCTGGCGGAAGAATCGGCCAGAGCCGAATTGGCATGGAAATATTTGATGCCCTTGCCGCCATTGACCGAGCCGTCAAGCGCGGCCAGCGCCGAGCCGGTATTGTTATAGGCCGTGCCGCCGATGGTGTAGGTTGGGGCCGTGACCGAGCCGGTGGCGGGGTCAAACTTCGCCCCGCCGCCTGCGCCTGCCGCCACAGCCGTGCCCAATGCCGTCAGCTGCGAGCCGTTAACTGCATCGGTCGAGGTCGCCGTCAGCGTGCCTGGTGCGACATTGTGCAGGGCGACCGGGGTCCCCGGCGCTGCGCCGACCAAAGTCACATCCTGCGAAGGCACAAGGCCGTTCGGGGTCGTGGGCTTGCCGCCGGTCGAATATTGCAGCGGCGCGCCGCTCTGCAACCCGGCCAGAGCCGAGCCGACATTGTTGTAGGTGATGGCACCCACCGTAAAGCCGGGCGCGGTCTTCACCGTGCCGTCGGGGTTGACGATGGTGCCCGCGCCAATCGTGCTGGCCAGGCTTGATCCCAGATTATTGGACGAGGTCGCCACGACGAACAATTGCGAGCCATTGACCGCATCCGTGCTGGCCGCGCTGAGATTGCCCGCCGCCACATTGGTGATCCGCCGCTCCGAGCCGGTATCGCCGACCGAGACCACAGACGCTGGGGCACTGGCCGCAATCGTCCCGCCGGTCAGCGAGAACGGGCCGGTATTGACCACTTTGGCCGTGGCCGAGCCTGCGCCCAAAGCCACATCACCGGCATTGCCCGCCACCGCCTTGGTGCCAATCGCCACCGCATCGGTGCCGGTGGCGGACGAATCCGGACCGGTCGAATTGGCGTTGAAATACTTGGCCTTCGCCCCGCCATTGGCCAACGCATTCAGCGCGCTGCCGACATTGGTGTAGTTCGTGCCCGCAATCGTGAAGGCCGGGGCCGTGACACCCCCGGTCACCGGGTTAAATACCGACCCGCCGCCAAGGTTTGCTGCATCCTGCGTGGCCAGCGTGTTGACCTGCGAGCCGTTGACCGCCGACAGCGATCCGGCCAGCAGCGATCCCGCCGCGACATTGCCCAAAGTCACGGGCACACCGGGGGCCGCACCGACCAATGCCAGGTTCTGGCCCGGGGTGCCGCCATTGGGCGCATTGGGCGTGCCAGCATTGGCAAATTGCACCGGACCAACCGCGCCCGACCCCAGAGCCGCCAGCGCCGAGCCGACATTGGTGTAGGTATTGCCGCCCAGAATATAGGCGGGGGCCGTAATGCCCTTGCCCGGCGTATAGACCGTGCCGCCGCCCAAAGCCGAAGCCAGCGTCGTGCCCGCCACATTGCCCGCCGAGGCTACCGAGAACAACTGGCTGCCATTGACCGCATCGGTCGAGGAAGCCGACAGCGTCCCCGCCGCCACATTGGTGACCTGGCGCTCGGAACCCGCCGATCCCACCGAGACCACCGAAGCCGCCGGCGTCCCCGCCGCAACCCCGCCCGACAGATCGAACGTGCCCTTCGAGGCAGCCGCCGTCACCGAACCCGCGCCCAAAGCCACATCATTGGCATTCTTGGCATTGGCCCCGTTGCCCAGCGCCACCCCATTGGCCGCCAAAGCCACCGCCAGCGGACCAACCGCCACCGCATCCGTGCCAAGCGCACTGGAATCGGCCAGGGTTGAGTTGGCATGGAAATATTTTATGCCGCCACCGCCGCTGATCGAACTGTTGATTGCCGCCAGGGCTGACCCGGTGTTGTTGTAGACGGTGCCGCCGATGGTGTAGGCGGGGGCCGTCACCTTGCCGGTGGCGGGATCAAACACCGAGCCGCTGCCAAAATTGCTGGCGACCGATGTGCCGAGCAGGTTGAGTTGCGAGCCATTGACTGCCTCGGTTGAGGTTGCCGTCACCGCACCGGCGGCGACATTGACGATTCTGCGCTCGGCACCCGCGCCGCCCACGGAAATCACATTGGCGATTCCGGCATCGGTCGAGCCGGAACCCAGGGCGACGCTGTTCTTGCCGGAGGCACTGGCTGCATCCCCCAAGGCCATGCTGCTGGTGGCGGAGGCCAGCGCGCCGGCACCGATCGCAATTGTGTTGACGCCAGACGCATTGCTGCCCACCCCGGAGGCGATGGATTGCACCCCTGCGGCGGTGGCATTCTTGCCCAGAGCCGTGGCGGAAGCAGCGGAGGCATTGGCAGCCTCGCCCAGCGCAATCGCGTCCGGACCGGAGGCCAGCGCGTTGGGGTCAACTGCGATGGCATTTGCACCACTGGCGCTGGCATCGGGCAGGACTGAATTGGAGTGGAAATACTTGATGCCGCTGGTATTGATGGCGTTCAGGGCCGAGCCAACATTGTTGTAGGTGGTGGCACCAATCGTATAGGCTGGAGTTGTGGCGATGGTGCCGTCCGGGTTGAACTTGGCACCCCCGCCAAGGTCTGCGGCCACCGACGCGCCGAGGTTGTTGAGCGCGGTGGCTGTGGTGAACAATTGCGAGCCATTGACCGCGTCGGTCGAGGTGGCGCTCAGCACGCCCGCCGCGACATTGGTGATCTGGCGCTCATTGCCCGCCGTGCCGACCGAGACGACAGAGGCCGGGGCGGTTCCCGCCGCCGTGCCGCCATTGAGCGTGAAGGCCCCCGTGTCCGGCGCGCCGCTCACCGAGCCTGCGCCCAAAGCCACATCGTTCTTGTTGGTCGCCGTCGCGCCATTGCCCAGCGACACGCCATTGGCCGCCTTCGACACGGCCAGCGGGCCGATGGCGACAGAGTCCGTGCCGGTGGCGGTCGAGTCCGCCAGGACCGAAGTGGCGTTGAAATACTTGGCCTTGGCCCCGCCCGCCGCCAGCGCGCCCAGCGCCGAGCCGACATCGGTATAGGGCGAACCCGCGATGGTGTAAGTCGGGTTCAGCACCTTGCCGGTGGTGGGATCGAACTTCGCCCCGCCGCCGAGGTTGCTCGCCTCGGAAGTGCCGAGAATGTTGAGCTGGCTGCC
>JAYVYA010000094.1:0-2341 GCA_043784745.1 Hyphomicrobiales bacterium | reverse complement strand
CCAGCGCCAAGCCATGCTCTACGGCAAAGGCTGGGAAGACGCCGGGTACACCGTCAAATCGGTCCTCATCTACTTCCTGCCTCGCAACTCCGTGTCACTAGCCGACGCTGTTCCCTGGCAGGCACCGTACAACCGGGCTGTTGCCGTCGACACCCTGGCCCACGCCGACAACATCGCCAAAAGTATCGCCGCCCAAGGACTAGATGCCGTCCTGGCCGGGATGCCAGAGCACAGGCCTTGGTCGCTTCAAGCCACGCCAGCGCTTCCTGCTTGCGCTGTGCATCCGACAGACCAGCTTCGCGCCGTGCTTCCCTGTCGGATGCGGTCAGAAATGCCTCGTCGCCAATGATGCCCCAGCCGGGGCCATGCCTGGCTTTGATGCTGGCGATGACTTCCGCCCGTGTTGCCTCGGATAATTTGACCGGCGGTGCCAACATAGCTTGGCGCTGGGCTAGGTCGGTTTGTCGTTTGGCATGCCGATATTCCGGCTGCATCTCGGCTTCCAGAGCGTCGTGCACTTCCGCGATTGACGGCATCCATTTGCATTTTGCTGGCAGGCCGATTGCCACAGCTTCCGCTATTTTTGGCGGATATTTGGCAAATTCAATCGACAGCCGCATGGCGAAAATTTCAGGGTCACCCGCATCATCACGGCGATAGGCACCCATCAAAATCCCTGCAAATTTAGCAGCTTCCGATTGCAAGCAGGTCGCCGGATGACTGGCGTTCACGTTCGAGGGCAGATTCGTAGAGGCGGCGGGCCGCAGCGGTGGCAGAGCGATTTTCTGGAACATTGGTTTGTCTCGCAAAGGATTGTTTAGGTTCAACTTTTGCCGGTTCATCAAGCCATCGTTGCTGGTTCAGGAACGTGGCCGGGTTCAGCCATTGCCGGTCCGGCGGCTTGTCCCGGATATACCGTTCCAGCCCTGCCGTAATAGCATCTATCTCTTTGAAATGCTTGGCAAAAGCGCGTTCTGCGGCAGGTTTTCCGACCTTTTCGGGGTAGGGTTTCCAGAATTTTTCAAAAGCAGATTTTCGATCGATCGCTTCCGCGCCCGCGTCTCTCGAACGAAGTGAGAGAGTATCTGTATCTACTCTCCTCTTATCTGTTGGTCGGTTGCGTTCGGTTGCGTTCGGTTGCGTTCGCGCTGTTTCTATTGCGGTTTCCCCGGCGTTTTTGCGTTCACGCCAAGCCTTTGTGCGTTCGGCTGATCCGTCTTCGCGTTCGGGCTGACGCTTGGACCATGATGCCAAGCTGCTATCGTCAAGGATCATTCCCCGCGTGCGCATGGCAGCGACCACGGCCTCGACAGCTTCCGTCTCAAGTCCGCCCCATGCGGCATAAACCTCGCAATCAAATCCGCTGACATTCCCGCGCGGCGTGGCCTGCGAAGCATGGTCAAACAGCGCCCAAGCAATTGCGCTGGCAACAGCTGGTGTTACATCCGCCTTGCGTGCTATCAATATCCACTTGGGGTCCATTGGCGCGCCATGCCATGAGCGGAACCAATCAGTCATCCCCCACCCCCACAAACTGCATTAGAACGGCGTGGACGCCATGGTGGCAGTCTGCCATGTCATCAACTACAATCCAGCCGGTAGCCTCGTAGGAGGCTATGTCATCGTGGCGGACGTAACGGAAAAGCTGTTCGTCATTCATGGCTCAACTCCGCAATCCGGTTGGGCCGATTGTCTGTCCCGCGCAAATTTGCCGTAGACCAGACGCCCCCCCCCAACTGCTTCCAGCCCGCCAAACAACGGCCCGGCATGATCGGCTATCCCCCGCACAACTACCCGCACAGCGGTTTTCTCAACCCGCCCCATGGCCATCATCGCCATGCGGCGGCGGATGTCGGCTTGATATTCCGCTTCCATTTCGCACAGGACGGCGGGGAATCCTTCCAGCGCGCAGGCCTGCCCGGTGGTGCCGCTGCCAGCAAACGGGTCCAGCACGCGGCCACCGGGCGGGGTGACAAGGCGCACCAGCCATTGCATGAGGGAGACGGGCTTGATGGTGGGATGCTTTGAGCCGCAGCGGTCGTCTGCGCCTGCCTTGCTGGAATAGAAGAAGCGTGCGGCGGAGCCGGAGTCATCAAAACCGTAAGTGCCAGTGTGCGATGGAAGACCGTCACCACCGCCATATACGCCACCCGGCTTGCTTGTAATCTCGCTTCTTGTCGATGAACTCTCCGGGAACCCCGCCAGCACTTCCGGCGAACCATCGTGAAGCAAATTGGCAGGCCAGCGGCCAAGGGTATTGGTGCGCTCTAGCGCGGCCTTGTTCCGCCGGTTAACCTCATCAACATCAGCCATCCATGGCCTCGCCCAGCCTTCGCTAGTC
>JAYVYA010000093.1:0-5185 GCA_043784745.1 Hyphomicrobiales bacterium | reverse complement strand
GACGGTGGAGAGCGGGGCTGCCATTGCCGAGAAAAACGAGGCTGTGCTGCGCCAGAGCCAGGCTTCCAACCAGTATGCGTTCTACCAGGCCAAGAGCCTGAAGAAAAACCTGCTGGAAATTGCCATCAGCAGCGGCAATCCCAAAGCCGAGGACTACGCCAAAGAGGTCAAGCGTTACGAGGAAGAAGGCAAGGAAATCCTCACCAAGGCGACCGAATACGAGCACCAGCGTGACGAAAAACTCGGTGAAGCCGATCACCACGAGCACCGCCACCATGTGCTGACAACCGGGGTCACCCTGCTGCATGTCGCCATTGCCGTTGCGACCATCGCCATTATTACCAAAGGGCAGAAATGGCCGTGGTATCTGTCAATCCTGATGGGTTTGGGCGGTGTGGCGGTGTCGGCCTATGCCTACGCGCGCTGACGTTGGCTGGCGGCGGGGTTGCCCCGCCGCCTAGGGTGCCGCAGGCACCACGAGCACTTGCCCCGGAAAAATCAGGCTGGGATCGCGGATCTGGCTTGCATTGGCTTCGTAAATCTGGGTGTAGCGAATGCCCTGCCCAAAATTCTGGCGGCTGATGCGCCACAGGCTGTCGCCGCGCACGACGGTGGCGGTCAGGATTTCGCGAATCACGACATCCGCTGCCGGTGTTTGGGCGGCCAGCGCGGGGGGTGGCGGGCTGGAGGCAGCGGGCCGGACGGGAGATGCTGCGACTGTTGCCGGGGCCGCTGGCAAGGCTGCCGGGCTGGACAGCGCCAAGGCAGGTGTTTGCCGCGCCGGTTCCGCCAGGGCTGCTGGTGCGGGCGGAGCCGCCTCCGGCAGCACTGCAAAATCAGGGGCGGGGTGGGCATTCCGTTGTGGCAAATCCACCTCCCGGATGGTCGAATCCGGGCTGTCAATTGGCGTGGATTGCGCCAGCGTCACCGGCAGACCGGCCGGCTCCTTGAATAATGGCCTTGCCGGGACCGCCTGCGCCACCGGCACGGCATCCGCCGGGTAATCAAACGGCACCTCGGACCGGGCGGCGACCACACCCGTATTCGGGTCCATCTGATCGGCGCGCACCCTGTAAGCTCCGGGGCGCAGGCCGCGCGAAATTTTCAGCGACCAGCGGCCATTGGTGCCCGCCTGCATGCTGGCGACAAAGCTGCCGTTGAGATAAAGCCGCACGCTGGCCCCGGCTGACGCCTGCCCGGTGGCAAAAAAGCCGCCACCCGGCTCCACTTCCACCGAGCGGATGGTGACCTCGGGAGCAAAGGGCGAGGCCGGGACCAAAGCAGCCACTTTGGGCGGCTCGGGTGCCGGGTCCGACAAAATCTGCGTCGGCTGCCCAGGTTCGGCCAGCGCCACCAAAACCCCGCCATTGGCTTTGCTGGCGACGGATACAGCAATGCTCTGGGTGGAGATGACCGGCCTGGCACCTTTGGGCAGCATTTTCAGCGCCAGCAAATGGCTGCCCGCTTTCAAATTCGGCGGCAGCAGCACAAACTGGCCGCTCTGGTCAATCGTCCCCTGCCCCAGCACCTGATCGCCCTCCACCAGCGCAATCTCCGCGCCCGCTTGGCCGCGCCCGGCCACCAGCACATCGCCTGAGGGCTCCACCCGCACAATATCAAACGAGGGCGGCGGAAGGGCAGGCGCGGGAGGCACGGCGGGGGGCAGGAGGGCCTCCGGCAATTTGGCCGAAGGCGGCGGCGGGCTGGCTTTGGCCTCCTGCACCGGGGGGGGCGGCGCGGTCTTTGGCAAGGGGACCTGCGGCGCGGCGGCTTCGGGTGCAGGTTTTGGAGCGGGCGCAGCGGGCCGCTCCACCAGCCCGGCAACGGGAAGCTGCGGCGGGGGCATAGCCGCGACAATGGCTGGCGCAGGCACCGCCGGGCCGGGAGCCTCAACCGCAGCGGAAAGGGCCGGGGGTGCCGCTGGCAGCGGCTTGCTGGCCTGCCAGACCAAGCTGCCCGCCACGGCGGCAACAGCGGTGACACCCGCCGCTGGCGCAAGGGCCCATGCCGGAAATGCTGGAAATAATGCCATGCCTTTGGTTCCTGTTTTTCCGCTTATAGGCCCGCGCCAACCGGCACGCCATGGTCTTTTTGCAGCAAGGTGCCTGTTAGCCACAGCAACCCTTGTCATTTCGGCGCAAAAAACGCAAAACCCGTCGCGACGGAGCCAGAGATGAACCAGATTCGATCCATATGCGTGTTTTGCGGCTCGGCCCCCGGGGCCGACCCCGCCTATGCCGAAAGCGCCCGCGCGCTCGGCTTTGCCATGGCGGCGCAGGGCATTGGGCTGGTCTATGGCGGCGGCAATACCGGGCTGATGGGGCAGATTGCCCGCACCGTGCTGGAAAACGGCGGCCATGTCACCGGCATCATCCCGGAATTTCTGCGCAGCCGCGAGCTGATGCTGGAAGGCGCGCATTCGATGACCGTTGTGCCCGACATGCACACCAGAAAACGCCTGATGTTTGAGCAGGCCGACGCTTTTGTTGCCCTGCCTGGCGGGATTGGCACTCTGGAAGAATTGTTTGAGCAAATCACCTGGGTGCAGCTGGAGCAGCACAGCAAGCCGGTTTTAATCGCCAATATCAACGGTTTTTGGGATCCGCTGCTGGGACTGATCCAGCATGTGCGGGAGGAGGGCTTCGTGCGCCAGGGGCTGAAAACCCATTATATTGTGGCGGACTGGGTGGACGATATCATTCCCGCGCTGAACCGGGCGGTGGCACGTGTGCCGGAGACGGCGCTTGCGGCCCAGCCGGCAATGTGAGGGACCGCCGGGATCGCGCACTTCCAGTGCGCGCTTTCCGCCGCAGCTTCTGTGCCAGATTCTGGACGCTCAACCGCTGCGCAAGAGCACACTGCAAGGGCGCGGTCCGGGCTTTGCCTCACCCCTCCGTGCGAAAATATGCCTCGACCGGGCCCGTCAGCTTGATCGTCAGCGGGTTGCCATAGCGGTCTTTGGCGGCACCGGCGGCAACGCGGACCCAGTTTTCGGAAATGCAGTAAGCCTCAACATTGGTCTTCTCGACGCCCTTGAACCGAATACCAATTCCGCGCTGCAACAACTCCGCGTTGAAATCCGGGCTTTTCGGGTCCGTCGAGAGGCGGTCGGGCGGGATATCTGTCATTGCATGGATCCATGTCTTTGGGGCAGTTCTGGCGCTGCGATGCCACAAAGGGGGCATCGGGGCAAGACCTGACCTTTTTCCCCGCACGGCACCACCACTCCCCGGACATCAGGTACGCGGCTGGGTAATGGAGGTTATGTCGTCAAGACAATGGATTCATCCCAAGGGGCAGCGGGTCGGGCTTGGCCCCCTGCCCCAACATTAGTTCCATATTCTGTACCGCCGCTCCCGACGCGCCCTTGCCCAGATTGTCCAGTCGCGCCACCAGCACCGCCTGCTGCCCATGCGAGAAGACGCAGAGCTGCATGTTGTTGGTATTGTTGAGGGCCTGCGGCTCAATACGGCCTTTGAAGGCGTCTTGCGGGACGCAGGTGACGAACGGGCTGCCCTTGTAACGGGCAACCAGCGCCGCCTCAACCTCGCCTGCCTCCGGCCTGCCCGGCAGCGCGTCGAGATGCAGCGGCACGGATACCAGCATCCCCTGCGCAAAATTGCCGACGGAGGGGATCAGGACCGGCCTTGCAGCCAAACCGGCATGCGTCATGATTTCGGGGATGTGCTTGTGTTCGAAGCCAAGGCCGTAAAGTTCAAAGGCAGGCGCGGTGCCGCTTTCGTATTCCGCAATCATTGCCTTGCCGCCACCGCTATAACCGGAGACGGCGTTGATCGATAGCGGGATACTGGCGGGCAAAATGCCGGCATCGACGAGCGGGCGCAGCAGGGCAATCGCCCCCGTGGCATAGCAGCCGGGGTTGGAGACATTTTTCGCGGCCCTGATCGCAGCGGGCTGGTCCGCAGACAGTTCAGCAAAGCCATAGGCCCAGCCCGGGGCGACGCGGTGGGCGGTGGACGCGTCCAGCAGTTTTGGCGCACGCGCGCCTAGTGCAGCGGCCAGCGCCGCCGTTTCCCTGGCCGCATCATCGGGCAGGCAGAGGATGACAAGATCAACCTCCGCCATCAGCGCCGATTTCGCAGCGCTATCCTTGCGGTGTTCCGGCGCAATCGAGCGCAGGGCCACATCGGTGCGTCCCGCCAGCCGCTCGCGGATACCAAGGCCGGTCGTGCCGGCTTCGCCGTCGATGAAGATGGTTTTCAGTTTCATTCAGAGAACCCGCCAGTGTCAGTTGCCCGTACATCATCAACGACAGATTTGGGACAGCTTTCCCCAAAACCTTGCTATTTAGGTAAAAATTTACGGCCCATGTCAAAAATCGATGGGCCATAGATGGTAAAAGCGACTAAAGCTGTTAAAAAGAGCGTAACTAACCAGGCAACAACTCCGCCGAGCACTGCTTGAACCAACCAATTTTTGTTTGAACTTTTTATCTCGTTGCGGACTGAAAAACTCAATCGTTCCGCAATTGATGTTACTGCACCTTGATCGACCTGCTTCTCGATATCGTCAACAATTTCTGCTCGAAATCCTTCTTTTAAATCCTGACCCCAGGCGATCAGCTTGCTTTGAGCGCTGTCACGGAGAATCGTCACGCGGCTTTCGCCCAGTGTGGTATGATAATTATTCACAGCGTCTTTTGTTGGAGTATGCTTTTCAGCCCATTCAGTTTGTTCGATCTTGAAGAGACCATATGCAATCAGGCCTTGCAGATCGCTTGGTCCAGAGCACAAACGGTTGAGACTGCGGCTTGCACCTATAACATTCGGTTTTACGCGCTCAGTCGGATTTGGTTCCATCACGCGCATCCCCTGGCGCCGGTCGGAAAGACGAAATTTTGGCGACCGCCTCGTTCGCGCGACGTATGCTGTCAGGATTGATTGTTACCACCACCTTCCCATCAGGCATGCGGATCGACGAAAAAACGTGGCGCTTGGTAGCGTCGCCTCGACCTTGGAACAGACCATTACCACTTCGTTTGGCGAACATAACCATCGATTCGCTCCTGAATAGATGCAGCATCCTACACAGAAATTAACGGATAGCACCAGCTGACGACTGACGTGCCAGCAATTCTAAATCTCCATCAGACACTCCCTCATTTTCAAAGCCCCATCATTTTTTGCAATTCCGGTGGTGGCTTTGAGGCGATGAGGGTTTCGAA
>JAYVYA010000092.1:0-5030 GCA_043784745.1 Hyphomicrobiales bacterium | reverse complement strand
AAATCGGTTTTTTTAAAATCGAATAAATCAACCGTCATCTGGCAAGCAATCAGCTTTATGCCCGCTTCAATACAGGCCGTGCGCAGCTCTTCAATACTCGCCACGCCTTTACTGGCAATTTTTTGTTTCATTATCATAGTTGCCATGCTTTCCATGCCTGGCAACATTTGCACAAAGTTTGGCATGGGCACAGGCATGGGCATGGGGCCGGCGCAACGGCGCTCTTTTGCTGCACCGGGGCTGGAGCAGATGGTAAGGCGCGCACTTCCACTCCGCGCTCGCGCTCGCCCTGCGTCACTCCTGCGGTGCCCGCTTTCCGGTCTGGTTGGGGCGGGAGGGTGCCCTTGCCATTTTCTGCCAACGGGCGGTCCAGCTTCACAGCCTTGTCCGTTTCACCTGCGGGCAGGCGGGCCCGCAGCCGGCCGAGTGCCTCGGCCTTCGCTTCGGGATCGAGTCCCGCAAGCCTGTCGCTGGTGGAGGCCTCACCGGCCTGCATCGCCTCATGGAGGTCCCCGGCAGCCGGCTTTGCCCCCGGTCTTTCCGGGCCGGCCTCGGGGGTCTGGTCCGCCCCTGCCACATCCGGCCCCGGCAGCGCACGCCGGGCTATCACATGGCTCCGTGCCTGCACCGTGTGCGCCAGTTCGTGCGCCATCAAGTCACGGCCTTGGGCGATGTGTGGCTGGTAATGGCCGGCACCGAAGTAGATGTCGCGTCCAAAGGTGAAGGCCTGGGCCCCAGCTGATCTGGCGGCGGCGGCGGAGGCCGGGCCATCGTGAATTCGGACGACGGAAAAATCATGGCCAAAGCGCGGTTCGAAAAAACCGCGCTGGTCTTGCGGCATGGGCCGACCTTCGCTGGCAGCAGAGGATATCCGGTTTTCGAGACCGGCAGGCGCAGCAATTGACTGGCCTGGCCCGGCTCTGGCGTGGATCTCCGGCTGTGCCGGAGGTCTGGCTGCCAGAATCGGACTGGCGCTGCCGGGCTGGCCTGAAAGCACGCGCCGGGCAAGGCTGTCGGCTTCTGCCTCGCTGGCATCATCGGGCCGGCCCATCTGCAGGCGCGGTGGCGCGGAAGGCGGCGACCAGCCGCGTGTCGTTTCGGTGCCCGGCCAGCGTGCGGTGCGCGGCTGAGCTTGGGCACCTTCGCTCTGTGTCCGGCTGGTTTTGGCTGCTGCTGCGCTGCTCATCGCTGCTTGCCCCCTGCAGAAGGGGTGCCAGACATGCGGCCAAGGTTGCGCCCAACCGCCCGCGCCGCTTCAATGCCAGTTGTGCGCGCCGTGCCGCCAGGCGCGAGAATGATCATTCCCGCATCCATCCGGCCGGCATCCATTCGCCGGGGCCCGCCCGCAGCCCCAAAGGGAGCAGCGGGGCCAGACAGGATGCGCGTCAACTCCCGTTCAAAGGCGGCGGCAATGGCAAAGCGTTCTCCGGGCGGAAAGCCGTCAAGCACCAGTTCATCAATCCGGAGGTCAAAACTGAGCGATGCAGAGGGCGGGGCGCGGTGTCTCATGTCAGTGCCAGCCTCCGATTTCGCTGTCGGTCAGCGGGCGTTCAAGCTTGGCGTATTCGGCTTTTGCCATACGCAACAGATGCGCCATGCCGACGGGCTGGCTCTCCTCCGCCGCAAGGAAAGCGGCACCCAGGGCAATGTTGCGGATATTGCCACCGGCGACATTGAGGCGGGCCAGTTGCAGCACATCCAGGTTCTTGACCGGCGTTGATTCCGGAAACACCCGTCGCCAGATCTGGCCGCGATCTGCCTCGTCAGGAAACGGAAACTGGATGATAAAGCGGATGCGCCGCTTGAATGCCGTATCCAGCGCTTGCTGCATGTTGGTGGTGAGGATGGCGAGGCCCCGGTAGGTCTCCATCCGCTGGAGCAGATAGCTCACCTCCATGTTGGCGTAGCGGTCGTGGCTGTCCTTGACCTCGCTGCGCTTGCCAAACAGGGCGTCGGCCTCGTCGAACAGCAAGACAGCGCCGGCTGTTTCCGCAGCCTCAAATACACGGCGCAGGTTTTTCTCCGTCTCGCCGATATATTTGCTGACGACCTGGCTGAGATCGATGCGGTAGAGGTCCAGCGCCAGCTCGTGCGCCATTATTTCGGCGGCCAGCGTCTTGCCAGTGCCGCTTTGCCCGGCAAACAGGGCGCTGACACCCAGACCCCGCGCGCTCTTGCCCGCAAAACCCCACAGGTCATAGACTTTGCCGCGCTGGCGAACCTGCGTCACAATCTCGTGCAGCATCTGCTTTTGCGCAGGCGGAAGCACCAGTTCGTCCCAGCCGGCGGTGGTTTCAATGTGCTGGGCCAAATCGTCAAGGCGCGTCCGGGCCTGGGCGCGGCAGACATCCCACAGGCGTCCGGCGGCGATTTCACGATTCGCGGCCCCCTCCATCGCCAGCGCGCTGGTTGCCGCGATGGCGGCGGGGCTGAAATTGAACTGATTGACCAGGCGGTCGATATGGTCCCCGGCAACATCCGCGCCGTTGCCATGGTCCCCGGCTGAAGCGCCGTTTGTGCCAGTATCATGATGCGCTGCGAGAGGCTCCAGCGCCCGCCGCCAGAGTTCGGATTGCTCAGCGCGCGGGGGCTTCCCGATTTCAAAGCGCGGCAACGGGCCGCTGGCCAGCCGCAACGGTTCGCGGCAGGCGATGATCAACGCCGACCGGCACCGCTCGGCCAGGCCGGTCGCGGCGCGGTGCACTTCCGGGCCGTCCGCAGCTTCCACCTCCACCAACAACCCGCAATCGGCCAGCGCCGCTTCCCGCTCCCAGAGTCGCTGGAAGGCAATGCGGTCTGTCACGCCCGGCGGAAGGTCGGCGGCGCGCAGAATGCACAGGCCCATGTTGCGCGCCGCGCAAGCCGCGCCCGCCACATCCGCTGCGCCAGCATCTTCTGCGGCGACCAGCTGCACCGCAGGCAATGGCTCGCCGCGCAAGCCAGCCCCTGCCCACAGGGCAGCAACCGCGCCGGCCTTTTGTTTCTGGACCACGGAGAGTGATCCGGAAGAATGGTGCGGGCGAATGATTCCGTGCAGTTTCTCGTCAAGATGGGAAACGCCGGCCAGAAAGTTCAGGATACGCTCGTCAATCCGCAGGGCAGATGCCGTCAGCGTGTCGCCTGGCCGCAGTTCAATCAGGCGCCAGTAGCGCAGCGGCGCGGTTGGGGTTACAGCGCTCCAGTGCGCGCCGGGCAGTCTGGACAGGGCCAGACTGAACGTCGGATAGGAAAAGCCGCCCAGGGTGCGGAACAATTCGGCAAAGCTTGCATCCAGTTCCACCGCAGCGGCAAGCAGCAGCACGTCCCGCTCAAACGCAGTCAGCGAAAATTTCTCGGCAAGGATGTCGAGCGCGGCCGGCGGGCTGGCCGCCGCAGGCCGCCTGGCATAGCAAGTGAGCGCATCGCCGCGCGATTGCAGCCTGTCCCGCAAGGCGGCCAGCGAGGCGCTGAGCCAGGCCTGGTTGATGGCAGTCCAGTCGTTTTCGCCTGGTGCTGTCACGGGATGGTTCCCTTCGGTGCCAATGCGACGCCATTGGCATCATGGTCCAGCGGGCTGACCGCCCCGTCGATCCGCAATTGAACCAAATAGACGCCGGCCACAACGCCCGTGGCGGAGAAAACCAATGTCGATGTGGAAGCTGCGCGGGGTGCGGCCATGAAAGTGCCGGCAACACCCTGCGGGGTCAGCAATTCGAGCGTCGCGGTCTGCCTGGTCCCGACATCGGGTGCCACATGAACCGTAATAGTGGCAGAGCGCGGGGCACTGGCCGTGCCCTGCACGTTGCCAATGTCAATGTCAAAATTGCCAGCGGTTTTGGTGATGACAGGTTGCACCACGAAGGCTGCCTGATTTGAGGCAAATGCCGAACGCGGGCCACCCGGCGTCCCAGGGTCAAGCCACAGCCGGACCAGCAAAGTGTGCGGCCCGGCCAACAGGTGAGGGGGCAGCGTCAGCACAACGCGGCTGTTTTCCGCTGCCGTCACGGAAAGCCTGATGCCGTCAATTTCCACTTCAGTCAGGTCAGCGGCCAGTCCCGTGCCTTCGACCGCTATCATGGTGCCTGATGTCACTGGCGTGTTTTCGTCCGCCGCTGCAAGGATACGCGTGACAAGCGGGCGGCGCAGCGGCACGGCACTGAGGCGCAGTTCGCGCGTTGGCAGGGCCGGGCGGGCCAGGATCTGGCGCTCCAGAAATACCGGGGACGCCTTGAATGTTGTCGACAGCACATAATGGGTCTGGAGGAAGACCGACCACAGCCGCGACAATTCATCCAGGGTCAGGCTCATCGGCGAAAACCGCACCAGATCGGTTTGGTCTGCCAGATCGGCCCCGGACAGGAACGGCTTGGACGCATCCGCCGCAGCGGCCTGGATTTGCGCGCGGGTGAGCTGGGGCTGACTGTGCAGGAAGGCCATGGCGCTGCCCAGCAGGCGCTGCGGCTCCAGCTTCAGGTCGTCGCCATAAAAACTCATGAGATAGTGCAGGTCCAGCGCCGCGACGGGCCGCTGCACCACCTCGCCGCCGCTGCGGCGGGTCGGCAGATCATCATTGCCGCGATGGCTGTTGTGGCTGACCTGGTACAGGAAAAGGTTGACCCCTGTCGCGGGGAGATTGGCACCGGCTCCCTCGCCTGGCCGCACCGTCGTGACAATCGCACCGGCCACGTCCGCCTGGACAGCCGACTGAAGCACGCGCTGCAGCGAGGCAGTAACGGTGGCGACGGCGCGGAAATTGCTCATGCGGCCACCTCAGCCCTTCTCCCGCCTGGCGAGATAATCATCCAGCGACATGGCGGGCGATGGTCTTGCTGGTGCGGCGGGCGCGACTGGCGCGGGATAAGCGGCACGGATTTCAACCCGGCCAATAGTGACCTGGACATGCGGTGGCCCGGACGGATTTGGTGCAGCCGCACGCTGGCTGCGTCCTGCACGGCGATCCGGACCGCGCCGATGGTCGTCGAAGGGCGGGTCGTCGGTGCGAGTTGGGTCATGACCAGGCTCGAAGACCCGCTCTTCATCGACCGGTCGCT